>NZ_VPCD01000051.1:0-3201 GCF_013418345.1 Acinetobacter sp. YH12144
CTCTGTGATTTATCACAGTTTCCTGACCTGACGAAGGCTGGAAAAATCATTAACAGAATATATTTGAGTTGAAATAATTTGTTCATACTCGTTTGATTTAACCTAACAAGCAATTGTGAAAGTTGAATGAAATGAGTTACTAGCGAAATTAACTGAATCAAGCGTTTTGGTATATGAATCTAATTGAAGCTGTACAGTGATTAAGTTCACGAGACTCTAACTGTGGCGATTAAGTTCGCAACGCAACATCTTCACTTGTAGGAGATGGGCGACTGTTTGGGGTTGTATAGTCAAGTAATTAAGTGCATGTGGTGGATGCCTTGGCAGTCAGAGGCGATGAAAGACGTAATAGCCTGCGATAAGCTCCGGGGAGGCGGCAAATATCCTGTGATCCGGAGATTTCTGAATGGGGAAACCCACCCGCTATAAGGCGGGTATCATAAACTGAATACATAGGTTTATGAGGCGAACGAGGGGAAGTGAAACATCTCAGTACCCTTAGGAAAAGAAATCAATTGAGATTCCCTCAGTAGCGGCGAGCGAACGGGGAAAAGCCCATTAAGTTATCTAAGCTTTAGTGGAACGCTCTGGGAAGTGCGACCATAGTAGGTGATAGTCCTGTACGCGAAAGGGCTTAGATAATGATGTCGAGTAGGGCGAGGCACGTGAAACCTTGTCTGAATATGGGGGGACCATCCTCCAAGGCTAAATACTCCTGACTGACCGATAGTGAACCAGTACCGTGAGGGAAAGGCGAAAAGAACCCCTGTGAGGGGAGTGAAATAGATCCTGAAACCGCATGCATACAAGCAGTGGGAGCCAACTTGTTTGGTGACTGCGTACCTTTTGTATAATGGGTCAGCGACTTACATTCAGTAGCAAGGTTAACCGATTAGGGGAGCCGTAGAGAAATCGAGTCTTAATAGGGCGTTTAGTTGCTGGGTGTAGACCCGAAACCGGGTGATCTATCCATGAGCAGGTTGAAGGTTGGGTAACACTAACTGGAGGACCGAACCCACTGTCGTTGAAAAGCCAGGGGATGACTTGTGGATAGGGGTGAAAGGCTAATCAAACTCGGTGATAGCTGGTTCTCCCCGAAAGCTATTTAGGTAGCGCCTCGGACGAATACCATTGGGGGTAGAGCACTGTTTCGGCTAGGGGGTCATCCCGACTTACCAAACCGATGCAAACTCCGAATACCAATGAGTACTATCCGGGAGACAGACTGCGGGTGCTAACGTCCGTAGTCAAGAGGAAAACAATCCAGACCGCCAGCTAAGGCCCCAAAATTATAGTTAAGTGGGAAACGATGTGGGAAGGCATAGACAGCTAGGAGGTTGGCTTAGAAGCAGCCACCCTTTAAAGAAAGCGTAATAGCTCACTAGTCGAGTCGGCCTGCGCGGAAGATGTAACGGGGCTAAAACTATATGCCGAAGCTGCGGATTTACACATTAGTGTAAGTGGTAGGGGAGCGTTCTGTAAGCCGATGAAGGTGGATTGAGAAGTCTGCTGGAGGTATCAGAAGTGCGAATGCTGACGTGAGTAACGACAAAACGGGTGAAAAACCCGTTCGCTGAAAGACCAAGGGTTCCAGTCCAACGTTAATCGGGGCTGGGTGAGTCGACCCCTAAGGCGAGGCCGAGAGGCGTAGTCGATGGGAAATTGGTTAATATTCCAATACTTCAGTGTAATGCGATGAGAGGACGGAGAAGGTTAAGTCAGCCTGGCGTTGGTTGTCCAGGTGAAAGGAAGTAGGCATGTATCTTAGGCAAATCCGGGGTACTCTATGCTGAGATCTGACAGCAAGCTGTACTTGTACAGTGAAGTGGCTGATACCATACTTCCAGGAAAAGTCTCTAAGCTTCAGTTACACTGGAATCGTACCCGAAACCGACACAGGTGGTCAGGTCGAGTAGACCAAAGCGCTTGAGAGAACTCTGCTGAAGGAACTAGGCAAAATGGTACCGTAACTTCGGGAGAAGGTACGCTGCTTTTGGTGATGGAACTTGCTTCCTGAGCTGAGAGCAGCCACAGAAACCAGGCCCCTGCAACTGTTTATTAAAAACATAGCACTCTGCAAACACGAAAGTGGACGTATAGGGTGTGATGCCTGCCCGGTGCTGGAAGGTTAATTGATGGGGTTAGCGTAAGCGAAGCTCTTGATCGAAGCCCCAGTAAACGGCGGCCGTAACTATAACGGTCCTAAGGTAGCGAAATTCCTTGTCGGGTAAGTTCCGACCTGCACGAATGGCATAATGATGGGGGCGCTGTCTCCAGCAGAGGCTCAGTGAAATCGAAATCGCCGTGAAGATGCGGTGTACCCGCGGCTAGACGGAAAGACCCCGTGAACCTTTACTGCAGCTTGACATTGAACTTTGATCTTACTTGTGTAGGATAGGTGGGAGGCTTTGAAACCGAGACGCTAGTTTCGGTGGAGCCAATCTTGAAATACCACCCTGGTAATATTGAGGTTCTAACTCTGTCCCGTTATCCGGGACGAGGACCATGTCTGGTGGGTAGTTTGACTGGGGCGGTCTCCTCCTAAAGAGTAACGGAGGAGTACGAAGGTGCGCTCAGCGTGGTCGGAAATCACGCGTAGAGTATAAAGGCAAAAGCGCGCTTAACTGCGAGACCCACAAGTCGAGCAGGTACGAAAGTAGGTCTTAGTGATCCGGTGGTTCTGTATGGAAGGGCCATCGCTCAACGGATAAAAGGTACTCTGGGGATAACAGGCTGATACCGCCCAAGAGTTCATATCGACGGCGGTGTTTGGCACCTCGATGTCGGCTCATCTCATCCTGGGGCTGAAGCAGGTCCCAAGGGTATGGCTGTTCGCCATTTAAAGAGGTACGCGAGCTGGGTTTAGAACGTCGTGAGACAGTTCGGTCCCTATCTACCGTGGGCGCTGGAAATTTGAGAGGATCTGCTCCTAGTACGAGAGGACCAGAGTGGACGAACCTCTGGTGTACCGGTTGTGACGCCAGTCGCATCGCCGGGTAGCTATGTTCGGAAGGGATAACCGCTGAAAGCATCTAAGCGGGAAGCCTACCTCAAGATAAGATTTCCCTTGGACTTTATGTCCACTAAAGAGCCGTTGAAGACTACGACGTTGATAGGTTGGATGTGGAAGTGCGGTGACGCATGAAGCTGACCAATACTAATTGCTCGTGAGGCTTGACTATACAACACCCAAACAGTTGT
>NZ_VPCD01000052.1:0-3049 GCF_013418345.1 Acinetobacter sp. YH12144
CAGCGGCCAGGGCATCGGCTTCCGTCAATGCGTCCTCCACGAACGCGCCGTGCTGCTTCGCTTCGGCCTGGCTGACCTCGGCCCATATCCGTTTCACCTGGGCCGCACTGTACCCGGCCAGCTCGGCGGTCTTGTTGATGCTGTAGCCGGACTTGCGCAGCGCGACAACTTGGGCGCGGCGCTTCGGATCAGCACGGCGGCCCTTGTACCGCCCGGCCTGGCGGGCCAACTCAATGCCTTGGCGCTGGCGTTCGCGCCTGTCCTCGTAGTCGTCGCGGGCCATCTGCAAGGCCAGGCGAAAAAGCATGATCTGCACGGCTTCCAGCACGATCTTGGCGACGCCCTGGGCCTCGGCCGCCAGGTCGGATAGATCGACCACGCCAGGGACGGCCAGGCGTGCGCCTTTGGCCTGTATCGAGGCCACCAGGCGCTCGGCCTCGGGCAAAGGTAGGCGGCTGATGCGGTCGATCTTCTCGGCAATGACCACCTCGCCGGGCTGTAGGTCGCCGATCATGCGCAGCAGCTCAGGCCGGTCGGCGCGTGCGCCGGATGCCTTCTCACGGTAGATGCCGGCGACGTAGTAGCCGGCGGCCTTCGCGGCCGTAGTGATCGCCTCTTGGCGTTCCAAGTCCTGCGCGTCGGTGCTGACGCGCAGATAGACCCGCGCCACCATCGGCGCGGCTACTGGCTTCGTCCTGCGCATACTTGCGGGCTCCTTTGGGCATACTCAAATGCACCCATCTTAAACTGGCAGCTAATGTACAAAAGTTGATAGAAGCACACAAGTTCAATTTTGCACTTCTGCCCCACTATTGCAAAACTGCTTGTTAGTAGCCGTTTTTTCTTACTGTTTATAGATTCAATAATTTTTGAAACGAAAAATTGGGACTAAACATTTCGGTTTCGTTTTCTGTCGATTCGTCCTGCGTATCTTTTGCATAAACAAACATTTGTTGTTCGTAGTTTTCGATGGCATTTTCAATACTTGTAAATTCTCCGTTTGTAAGGTTTTCAGACAATATCAAAGCATCCAATAATCCCGTATTTACACCCTGTCCTGCAAAAGGCGACATCAAATGAGCAGCATCGCCAATCATTGTTATGGGTAATGGACGGTTACTTTTCCAATCATTGTTCAAAGGAAATTTCCTTGTGGGCAAGCATTGAAATGTTGATACCGAACGTATTAATTGTTTGTAAACTTCACTCCATTTGGAAAATCTTTTCAATAAAAAATCGGCAACGCTGTTTCTGTCCTGAAAATCTAAGGGAATTTTATTTTTCCATTCATCGGGCGTTTTAAAACTAATTCCTAAATACAATGCACCATTATTATTGGGATTGGCAAACAATAAAATGCCCTGATGTCCCGCCATTAATCGGTTGCCGTTGCATAGCTGAAAAAATCCGGGACAGTTTATTTCCGGTTGAAGAATATCAGCTTGGATGTTGAAAGTACCGGTTTCTTCAACTTGCGTGTCGGTAACAAAGCTCCTTATTTTCGACATTCCACCATTGGCAAGAATAACCAAATCTGCTGTTTCACTCGGTTTATTCTCAAAAGTTAGTGTCCACTTCTTCTTACCAGGTTCAAGCATAACAAGTTTTCTATCCCAAATAACCGTGTCGTTTTCTAAACTATTCAACAAGATAGCCCTTAAGTCATTTCTGTTTATTTCAGGATTGTCAAATCGATTTTCGGGCTTTACATTTTTTGTGGATAAAATATTGCCTTTTTCATCAGCAATATTTACACCCATTGGTAAGGCTAAGTCATAATAAGTTTGTAACAATCCCGCTTTTTTCATTGCTTCCTGACCTGAACCTTTGTGTAGGTCAAGGGTTCCACCAAAAATTCTTGCCTCTCGGTCGTTGTCTCTTTCGTAAACTGAAACGTCTATGCCGTTTTGCTGTAATAATTTTGCCATAGTCAGTCCAACGGGTCCACCACCAATTATTGCAACGTTCTTATCACTAAGTAAATTCATTTGTTTGTCTGTATCTATTCGCATTGTCATTCAAAAATGGCACATAACAAGTGGCTATACGCCAAATGGCGTATATATCCACTATATCTTATTTTGCTAAACCTTTCATTATCAGTGACAAATCCGTTTTCAACCGTTTACCGTTCGTTTCTACTCTCTCAAAAGGATTTATATTCATAGTGCTTTTTGTTAAGTTTTGCTCAAATATACAAATCCTTTCTATATATCTAACAAATCCATCGGACTTTTTAATTGTTCCATTCCCTTGGTGGTAATATGTGTATAAACCTCAGTTGTTTTACTGCTTGAATGACCTAACAACGATTGAATATAACGTAAACTCGTACCATTCTCAAGCAAATGCGTTGCAAAGCTATGTCGTAAGGTATGTACAGTAACTTCCTTTTGAATCTTTGCTTTTAAAACAGCTGCTTTAAAAATGTTTTGAATACTTCGGCTTGAGTATGCGCCACCTTTTTGACCTTCAAATAAATAATCTTTTGGTTTATATTCCATAAAGTATGTTCTTAAAATAATTAATGTTTTCTCAGATAAAATGGTATAACGATCTCTTTTTCCTTTTGACTGTTCTATACGAATTTGCATGCGCTTGGAGTCAATGTCTTTTATTTTCAGGTTTATACATTCAGAAATGCGCAAACCTGCCGAATAAATAGTCATCAGAATAGCCTTGTGTTTCACGTTTTCAATAGCGCGTAGTACCCGAATGGTTTCTTCTTCACTCATCACAACAGGAAGTGTTTTTTCTTTTTTTGGTCTTTCGATGAAATATGTTTTCCGTTGTCCACCCAAAACACGTTCGTAATAAAACTTAATCGCATTGATTGCCTGGTTTTGATAAGATATTGAAACTTTTCGCTCCATAACCAAATGTCGGAGAAATGATTGTATATGTCCTTCATTCAATCGATCGACGTATAGGAAGAATAAACGCCCTTTTCACCCAAGTCCAACAGCTTTGGACCGCAGTTGACTCTTTCGACACCCCTGCGATGCAACCCAATCCGGCTGACGGGGAGCCAGCAACGCTGAAAATTTAC
>NZ_VPCD01000053.1:0-2884 GCF_013418345.1 Acinetobacter sp. YH12144
ATCAAGGCATCCATCAACCCACTGTTTACGCCTTGTCCTGCAAAAGGAGGCATCAAATGAGCAGCATCTCCAATCATCGTTATGGGTAATGGACGCTTACTTTTCCAAGACTTATCTAAGGGAAATAGATTTAAAACCTTTGAAAGTAAGTGTATTAAAGGAGATTTTAAAAGATTACAACTCTTATTCAAATAAAAATTTACTTGATTTTTATTTGCTAAGTGGTGGAGTTGCAAAATATATAGAACTATTTATCTTAAACAGTAGTTTTGATTTAAAATCTATGATAGATACAATTATTGATCCAAACTCAATATTTTTGGAAGAGGGAAAAAATAGACTTATTGAAGAGTTTGGAAAAGAGTATGGAACATATTTTTCTATTTTAGCTTTAATCTCTGATTCAAAAACATCAAGAAGTGAAATAGAATCAATTTTGGAAAGAAATATTTCAGGACATTTATCACGACTTGAAAATGACTATAACATCATAAAATCAATTAAACCAATAAATGCTAAACCAAACTCAAAAGTACAAAAATATGAGATAGTTGATAATTTTTTATCCTTTTGGTTTAGATTTATTTTTAAATACCAATCACTAATCGAAGCTGAAAATTTCGATAGATTAAAAGAGATTATCTATAGAGATATCTCAACTTTTCAAGGAAAATTCCTTGAAAAACTTTTTGTGGAACTCTTAAAAGAGAAACAAACTTTCACTTCTATTGGCTCATATTGGGAGAGAAATAATCAAAATGAGATAGATATAGTTGCTATCGATGATATTGATAAGAAACTTCTAATTTGTGAAGTAAAACTAAATGAAAAACGGATAAACTATCAGGCTTTAGTTTTGAAATCTCAAAAATTAATTCAAGAGTATAAAGATTATGAGATAGAGTATAGGCTTTTATCGATAAAAGATATTTAAAATTAGAAAAACAGATAATAGCTGGTGCTAGAGTGGTTGCTAGGGTAATTACTCTAATTTCAAGTTGGTGCAAGTGGTTTTTGCAAACTTTGTATAAAGCCTTAATCGATATAAAAGTTAAGTTTGATTATATATAATTGTTGAATAATTTAAAAGGAGTACAAAATGAAAAAAGTTTTAATTTTAAATGGACACCAATATTATGAAAATGTTGCAAAAGGTGAATTAACTGAAAAGATTTTAGAAAAAGCGACACAATTTTTCAAAGAAAATAACTTTCTTATAAAATATACAAATATAGATAAGGGTTACGATATAAAAGAGGAGTGTGAGAAGTTTGAGTGGGCTGATTATGTGTTGTTTCAATATCCTGTTTATTGGATGGGTGTTCCTTGGATTACAAAAAAATATTTCGATGAGACTTTTACTCAAGGAAGACACTATGCAAACGACGGAAGAAGCAAAAACGATGATAGCAAAACTTATGGAAGTGGTGGATTACTAAAAGGCAAAAAATATATGCTAAGCTTGACATATAATTGTCCAAAAAGTGAGTTTAACAATCCTGATGGTTTTTTTGATGGATTATCACTAGATGAAGCAAATGTTGCTACTCATAAAACTTTTCAATTTGTTGGATTAGAACCTTTAAAACTTACTCTATGCATGATATTTTTAAAGGAGATTTGGATTTAAATAAAGAGTTAGCTAAATTTGAAGATACTTTAAGAGAGAATTTTAAGTTTAGTGTATATATAATTTGATATATTTAATTTAAGGAGCTATAATGAGTTTATTATTAAACAAAGGTAAAATAGGTGATTTGGAACTAAAAAATAGAGTTGTAATGCCACCTATGTGTATGTATAAAAGTGATAATAGTGGAGAATTAAAAGATTTCCATATGTTTCACTATACTTCAAGAGCAATGGCTGATGTTGGTTTAATTATTGTTGAACCAGCATCAGTTGAGCCAAAAGGAAGAGTTTCATCTTTTGAATTAGGACTTTGGGATGATTCTTTAATTGAAAATCATAAAAAAATGAATGAGAAGTTACACTTATTTGGAGCAAAAAGTTCTATACAATTAGCTCATGCAGGAAGAAAATCTGAAGTTGTTGATGATATTTGTGTAGCTCCAAGCTCAATTGCTTTTAGTCAAAAATCACCATATAAAGTTCCAAAAGCGTTAAGTCTTGAAGAGATAACAAAAATAAAAGAGTTGTTTGTAAATGCTGCAATTAGAGCCGAAAAAGCAAATTATGATTCAGTAGAACTTCACGCTGCTCATGGATATTTGTTGTGTGAATTTTTATCACCTTTAACAAATAAAAGAGATGATATTTATGGTGGAAGTTTAGAAAATAGGTGTAGATTAGTAATTGAAACTGCAAAAGAGATAAAAAATAGGGTAAAATTACCCCTTATTGTTAGAATTAGTGCTGATGAATGGATGCAAAATGGATGGAATATAGAAGACTCTATTTATTTATGTAAAGAGTTAGAAAAAGTTGGAGTTGATTGTATTCATGTTTCAAGTGGTGGAAATATAGAAAATCCAGATAAGATACCAAAAATTGAACCATTTTATCAAGCTAATTGGGCAAAAGAGATTAAAAAAAGTGTAGATATTCCTGTTATTGCTGTTGGTTTAATAACAACAGCAAAAGAGGGTGAATATCTTCTTGAAAATAGTTTTTGTGATTTTGTTGCATATGGAAGAGAGTTGCTTAAAAATCCAAATCTTGTATTTTATGCTGCAAATGAACTAAACGAAAAAGAGAAAATTAATAGCTCTTATGCAAGAGCATTTTTAAAATAATATTCTCTGTACACGACAAAAATAGATAACTCATTGAAATAATGTCACAATAATTGTTTTCTAACGACGAATACTATGACACATCTCAATGAGTTATATCTTATCTTAAACAAATCTCTAAAATGGAA
>NZ_VPCD01000054.1:0-2180 GCF_013418345.1 Acinetobacter sp. YH12144
GTAAATTTTCAGCGTTGCTGGCTCCCCGTCAGCCGGATTGGGTTGCATCGCAGGGGTGTCGAAAGAGTCAACTGCGGTCCAAAGCTGTTGGACTTGGGTGAAAAGGGCGTTTATTCTTCCTATACGTGAACCGCATCCTACGGAATGAGTAACCCTTGCCCTATTGTGAGTAGAACGTCGTATAATTCAAACGAAAGCAGTTAATAGGTATGAAATATCACAGCACAAAAGAGCGACAGGACATGTTTAGATGATGTTATTATAAAATAATAACATCATGGATGAATAAAAAATAATTTTCTATCTTTACAACTATGTTATACTTCTATGATAAGGCTATGATGGCAAAGCCTTGGTTTTCCTAATCAAATAGTCGCCGAGATGGCTTCAATGCGACAGTAGGTCTACTGTCTCACAATTAATTCATGTATCAGATTTTTGTTCCCTGATGGGAAGTGTTATCCATACGAAAAGAATATGGGTAAAGTGTTACACCTGTATATGACATTCAGAATGTCCTGTCGGGGGAACTGGTACCAATTTAATAAAAGAAAACAGTATAGAAATGACAATCGAAGATATGCAAACATTAGCCCTAGAGCATGGGCTGAGAATTTCGGAAGAGATGAGCGTCAATGAGATGGGCATCGACTTTAGAGTTGCCTTTGTAAAGGAAGTAAACGGTGAGAACTGGGTACTCCGTATACCTCGAAGAAGCGATATGCTTGAACAAATCGAAAATGAAAGTAGAATATTGGATTTAGCCAAAAGAAACCTGTCGATCAATGTCCCTGATTGGAAAATTGTATCGGAGCGCCTAATAGCCTACCCTTTACTGGAGGATGCGCCTGCTCTGACATTCGATGCGATAACACATGAGGTTTCTTGGAACATAGATCGCGATAGCATAGCTTATGTGGAGTCTCTGGCAAAATCATTGGCCGAATTACATCGTATTACAGCTGACGATGTGAGAAAGAGCAACTTGAAAATAATGACTCCAAGTGAATTGAGGACCGAAATAGCTGACCGTATCCACTTGGTGAAATCTGAGATAGGTATCAGCGAGCCGTTGGAAAACAGATACCGTAGATGGTTGGACAATGACCCTTTGTGGCCTGAATTCACTTGTTTCATCCATGGCGATCTCTATGCAGGGCATGTCTTAACCTCGAAGGAAGGTAAGACCTCTGGTATCATAGATTGGTCTACTGCGCATATGGGTGATCCTGCACTGGACTTTTCTGGTCACGTATCGGTTTTTGGAGAGGATAGCCTGAAGAGTTTGATAACGGAGTATGCTAAACAAGGCGGAACGATATGGGATAGGCTCTACGAACAATCTATAGAGAGGGCTGCTGCAGCTCCATTAGCATATGGCGCTTTTGCGGTAGAGTGCAACGACGATAATCATATCAATGCCGCCAGAGCAGCCTTAGGTATTGTTCAATAAAATGATGTGAGGATACTTTTTTAAATGCTAAAATAGGAGTTCGATTGGTGCCACTTAAGAGTATCATTGATTTCTATTTTAGCCAGTATCCTCCACTTTTAGGAGCTCCTCGAAACTCGATTTTATGATCATCTCTTAAGATTTTGAGCCACCGCTCTACTATCTTGACAGGAACTAATAGCTCGTTTACTAAAAATGGTGCACGCTTTCCTGGATTAGTTCTTATCTGATTAAATAGTAGATTTACTCCCTCACTTACTCCCTCATTAGATTCGAAAAGTAGCTTTGATGAGACAATAACTCGAAAACCGTGCTGGAAATTTTCAAAGACAGGGGGACGCAGACCATAGGATGCGAAGCCTTCTTGGATTCGTTTGATGCCTGACCCATATTTTTCAATAAAATGCGCTTCTTTGAACGTGGCAGATATCCTTTTATTGCGCGCCCATGGCGAGTAATCTTCACGAAGAAGCTGATCAATCGTTAAGTTATCAGCTAAACCACCTGGATTGAAAAACTCTATGGAATTGTAATACACCCTGATTATGGAATCGGCAAATTAATTTGGACTTGGGTGAAAAGGGCGTTTATTCTTCCTATTACGTTGTCGGCAGCGGGCCAAAAAGGAATACGTCCATGCCCATCGAGGTGAAACCGGCTGTGAGCGCGGGTTCAAGCATATAGCCCGACAGGCGCGTATCCTTGCCGATCACGACACGATGGCGGT
>NZ_VPCD01000055.1:0-1831 GCF_013418345.1 Acinetobacter sp. YH12144
ATCAAGGCATCCATCAACCCACTGTTTACGCCTTGTCCTGCAAAAGGAGGCATCAAATGAGCAGCATCTCCAATCATCGTTATGGGTAATGGACGCTTACTTTTCCAAGACTTATCTAAGGGAAATATTCGTGTCGCTAACCCTACAAAAGATGATGTCAAACGAATCAGTTCTTTGTAGCGTTCGTCCCAATCGGAAAATTTTTTCAGGAGAAAATCAACGACACTATTTCTGTCTTGAAAATCTACCCGCGTTTTGCTTTTCCATTCATCAGGTGTTTTAAAACTTATTCCAAAATGCAATGCACCATTATTATTAGGATTCGCAAATAATAAATTACCTTGATGAGCAGCCATTAGCCGGTTTCCATTGCAAAGCTGAAAAAATCCAGGACAGTTCACCTCCGGTTGATGAATATCGGCTTGTATATTGAAAGTACCTGTTTCTTCAACTTCCGTGTCGGTAACAAATTTTCTTACTTTAGACATTCCACCATTGGCAATAATAACCAGATCTGCTGTTTCACTCGATTTATCCTCAAAAGTTAGTATCCACTTCTCCTTATCAGGTTCAAGGGTAACAAGTTTTCTATCCCAAATGACGGTATCATTTTGTAAACTATTTAATAGGATAGTCCTTAAGTCATTTCTGTTTATTTCAGGATTGTCAAAACGATTTTCGGGTCTTACATTTTTTGTGGTTAAAATATTGCCCTTTTCATCAACAATATTTACACCCATTGGTAAAGCTAAGTCATAATAAGTTTGTAACAATCCCGCTCTTTTCATTGCTTCCTGTCCCGAATCCCTGTGCAGATCAAGTGTCCCACCAAAAATCCTTGCATCTTGGTCTTTGTCTCTCTCGTAAACTGTAATGTCCACGCCGTTTTGCTGTAACAATCTCGCCATTGTTAATCCAACAGGCCCGGCACCAATTATTGTAATTTTTTTATGTTTTAGTAAAGTCATATTCTTGTTCGCTGGTTTTAATGTCAACTAATGTCTGTCAATTTAATCACTTTGTTTTTTTTAAATTCAAACACGGATTTTCCTGATAACTTTAGCTTTTGCCCTTTTTTTAAGCCGTTCGGAAAGTCAATTGCTAAAATTGCTGTATAATCAATTTCTATTTCAGTGCTGTTGTCAAAATGCCTAAACGATTTAACTGTCTGTGTTCTCTTTGCAAAGTATGTTTTTGCTGTTTCTGCCTGTTGTTTAAACGCTGTTAACCCTTTCAGCGATAAACTTATATCATTATTTTGAATGTTTTCAAAAACAATATTATCGTCAAGGTCTGCAACCATTTTTTTGATATCAAATTGGTTGTATCCATCGATGTAGTTATTGATGATGTTTACTCTGTCGGTCATATTTTGTAATTATTTATCGGTTACATATTGGTGTTGTCTGTAGGTTGTTCTACGATAATTGCCAACTTTTAACTTCTATACGAAGGAACATGTTGGGATACTTGAACTTTCGATTTAGCGCCAACACGAGCAAACCGAAGTTAGCACCTACTCTCTATTCAGCATATTTTTTAAAAATACTTGTGGCAATGTGTCCGCCAAAACCAAAAGTATTACTCATTGCGTAATTCACTTGCCGTTGTTGTGATTGGTGTAACGTCAAGTTAAATATATCCCTATATTCAGGTTCAATATCTACCGAATTGATTGTTGGCGGAACAATGTTATTCTGAACAACGTATAGGAAGAATAAACGCCCTTTTCACCCAAGTCCAACAGCTTTGGACCGCAGTTGACTCTTTCGACACCCCTGCGATGCAACCCAATCCGGCTGACGGGGAGCCAGCAACGCTGAAAATTTAC
>NZ_VPCD01000056.1:0-1777 GCF_013418345.1 Acinetobacter sp. YH12144
GCGCTTCATCAGAAAACTGAAGGAACCTCCATTGAATCGAACTAATATTTTTTTTGGTGAATCGCATTCTGACTGGTTGCCTGTCAGAGGCGGAGAATCTGGTGATTTTGTTTTTCGACGTGGTGACGGGCATGCCTTCGCGAAAATCGCACCTGCTTCCCGCCGCGGTGAGCTCGCTGGAGAGCGTGACCGCCTCATTTGGCTCAAAGGTCGAGGTGTGGCTTGCCCCGAGGTGATCAACTGGCAGGAGGAACAGGAGGGTGCATGCTTGGTGATAACGGCAATTCCGGGAGTACCGGCGGCTGATCTGTCTGGAGCGGATTTGCTCAAAGCGTGGCCGTCAATGGGGCAGCAACTTGGCGCTGTTCACAGCCTATCGGTTGATCAATGTCCGTTTGAGCGCAGGCTGTCGCGAATGTTCGGACGCGCCGTTGATGTGGTGTCCCGCAATGCCGTCAATCCCGACTTCTTACCGGACGAGGACAAGAGTACGCCGCAGCTCGATCTTTTGGCTCGTGTCGAACGAGAGCTACCGGTGCGGCTCGACCAAGAGCGCACCGATATGGTTGTTTGCCATGGTGATCCCTGCATGCCGAACTTCATGGTGGACCCTAAAACTCTTCAATGCACGGGTCTGATCGACCTTGGGCGGCTCGGAACAGCAGATCGCTATGCCGATTTGGCACTCATGATTGCTAACGCCGAAGAGAACTGGGCAGCGCCAGATGAAGCAGAGCGCGCCTTCGCTGTCCTATTCAATGTATTGGGGATCGAAGCCCCCGACCGCGAACGCCTTGCCTTCTATCTGCGATTGGACCCTCTGACTTGGGGTTGATGTTCATGCCGCCTGTTTTTCCTGCTCATTGGCACGTTTCGCAACCTGTTCTCATTGCGGACACCTTTTCCAGCCTCGTTTGGAAAGTTTCATTGCCAGACGGGACTCCTGCAATCGTCAAGGGATTGAAACCTATAGAAGACATTGCTGATGAACTGCGCGGGGCCGACTATCTGGTATGGCGCAATGGGAGGGGAGCAGTCCGGTTGCTCGGTCGTGAGAACAATCTGATGTTGCTCGAATATGCCGGGGAGCGAATGCTCTCTCACATCGTTGCCGAGCACGGCGACTACCAGGCGACCGAAATTGCAGCGGAACTAATGGCGAAGCTGTATGCCGCATCTGAGGAACCCCTGCCTTCTGCCCTTCTCCCGATCCGGGATCGCTTTGCAGCTTTGTTTCAGCGGGCGCGCGATGATCAAAACGCAGGTTGTCAAACTGACTACGTCCACGCGGCGATTATAGCCGATCAAATGATGAGCAATGCCTCGGAACTGCGTGGGCTACATGGCGATCTGCATCATGAAAACATCATGTTCTCCAGTCGCGGCTGGCTGGTGATAGATCCCGTCGGTCTGGTCGGTGAAGTGGGCTTTGGCGCCGCCAATATGTTCTACGATCCGGCTGACAGAGACGACCTTTGTCTCGATCCTAGACGCATTGCACAGATGGCGGACGCATTCTCTCGTGCGCTGGACGTCGATCCGCGTCGCCTGCTCGACCAGGCGTACGCTTATGGGTGCCTTTCCGCAGCTTGGAACGCGGATGGAGAAGAGGAGCAACGCGATCTAGCTATCGCGGCCGCGATCAAGCAGGTGCGACAGACGTCATACTAGATATCAAGCGACTTCTCCTATCCCCTGGGAACACATCAATCTTACCGGAGAATATCGTTGGCCAAAGCCTTAGCGTAGGATTTCGCCCTCTCCCGCAAACGACCCC
>NZ_VPCD01000057.1:0-1595 GCF_013418345.1 Acinetobacter sp. YH12144
GTTCCATTTTAGAGATTTGTTTAAGATAAGATATAACTCATTGAGATGTGTCATAGTATTCGTCGTTAGAAAACAATTATTGTGACATTATTTCAATGAGTTATCTATTTTTGTCGTGTACAGAGAGAATATGCGACATTTTGAATTTTAGCTGTTTTCAGCAATTTAGGTTGTTCTATGTTGAAGTGGATTATTTTGGCGATTTTTATCGCTTCAGCGCTGTATATTCAACAGCGCGGCAAGGTGCGTCATAGTTTTTATCGTCAGTTTTTTGACCATTCTACCATCCTCGCACCGATCAACTATTTAATGTATTTGTTCTCTAAAGTACCAAATCAACCGTATATCGACACCCAGCACTTTCAAGATTTAAAGGTTTTGGATGACAATTGGGAAATGATTCGTGATGAAGCCAAAGCTTTATATGAACAGGGTGGTATTAAAGCTTCAAGTACTTACGATGATTTGGGTTTTAACTCATTCTTTAAAACAGGCTGGAAGCGCTTTTACTTAAAATGGTATGACTCCGCGCATCCATCAGCAGCAGAATTATGTCCAAAAACCACAGCATTATTAAAAACTTTGCCTAGCATTAAGGCGGCGATGTTTACTGAACTAGCGCCCGACAGTCGTTTAGTGCGTCATCGCGACCCGTATGCAGGTTCATTGCGTTACCACTTGGGATTGATGACACCAAATGATGACCGTTGTTTTATTGATGTCGATGGTGAGCGGTATTCATGGCGTGATGGTGAAAGTGTGGTGTTTGATGAAACCTATATTCACTATGCTGAAAATGGCACTTCTCAAAACCGTATTATTTTCTTTGCCGATGTCGAGCGTCCGTTAAAATCTCGCTGGATGCAAAAGTTTAATCACTGGTTTGGCAAAAATGTGATGACCGCAGCAAGCTCTCCGAATGAAGCAGGCGATCAGACGGGTGGCTTAAATAAAGTCTTTGGCTATGTCTATCAAGTGCGTTTAAAAGCCAAGGCTTTAAAAGCTAAAAATAGTCGTGTGTACTATTTCTTAAAATGGTTTTTAATGCTCGGGATTTTCTTCTTAATTTTTATTCGCCCTTATGTGTTTTAGAGTATTACAACGCCTTTCGGGGCGTTTTTTTATGACATTTTTGAGCAATTTCAGCAACGAGCTTTAATCCAGACCTACTTTTATGTATAGAATGAAGTAAATAGGGGAATTTTTATGCAAACGTTTCGTTCTAAAAAAGATTGGTGGGTTTTGGCTTTTGTGATTTGTATGTCTGGTCTATTGATTCAGTTATTGCTGACCATGTACGCCAAAGGCACGATGCCAGCATTTCCTGTGCACACAGGGGTGTATTTCATTACCATTTTTGTGTTGTGGTGGCCTGTGTTCAATACGCGCTATCAGGTCGATGCAGAACGCTTGCAGATCCGTTGCATGTTTTTAAAATGGGACATTCCACGCGACAGTATTCAAAAAATACTCTGTACACGACAAATTTCACAGAACCCTTATCCTATCAGGATTCTGCTTTCTTAAAATTGCCAAAATTTCCTTAAACTCTTCTTTTTTCCCAAAACCAATTAAACGCTGAATCGCCATTTGAA
>NZ_VPCD01000058.1:0-1292 GCF_013418345.1 Acinetobacter sp. YH12144
TACGTTGTCGGCAGCGGGCCAAAAAGGAATACGTCCATGCCCATCGAGGTGAAACCGGCTGTGAGCGCGGGTTCAAGCATATAGCCCGACAGGCGCGTATCCTTGCCGATCACGACACGATGGCGGTGGTCACCGCGACGAAAGACACGGCCAGCCGCCATGCCGACGCGCAAGGCGGTTTCCGCCGTCATCGCGCCTTCGTTGGCTTTGCCACGAATACCGTCTGTGCCGAAATATTTGCGCACCATAAGGTCGATTATCCTGTCGTCGGGTCGCCCTCAAAGGGGACATGCCTGCTGAACCGCGAATATAGAGAAATATCCCGAATGTGCAGTTAACGAATTCTTGCGGTTTCTTTCAGCGCCGCCAATACCGCCAGCCCGTCGCGCAAGGGGCGCGGCTCGTGTGTGCGGATGAAGTCAGCTCCACCTGCGGCGGCGGCAAGCTCTGCAGCGAGTGTCGCGGCCCCGACATCCCCCGGACCACGGCCTGTGAGCGCGCGCAGAAAGGATTTGCGCGAAACAGACAGAAGCACCGGCAAATCGAAGCGCAGCCGCAATTCATCGAACCGCGCCAGCACCGAGAGCGAGGTTTCGGGAGCAGCCCCCAGAAAAAACCCCATGCCGGGATCAAGGACAAGGCGGTTGCGTTTGATACCGGCACCCGTCAGCGCCGCGATGCGCGCGTCAAAGAACGCCGCAATGTGATCCATGATGTCGCCAGCGGGTGCCTCGCGCCGATCTGCCTGCCCGTCTTGCACCGAATGCATAACGACGAGTTTGGCAGATGATTTCGCCAATTGCGGATAGAACGCAGCGTCTGGAAAACCGCGAATATCATTGAGATAGGCCACACCACGCGACAAGGCATAGGCTTGCGTCGCGGGTTGATAACTGTCGAGCGAGACGGGAATGCCATCTGCCTTGAGCGCGTCCAGCACCGGCGCGATACGCGCGATTTCTGTGTCGGACGAAACAGGCGCGGCGTCGGGATTGCTGGATGCCGGACCGAGGTCGATCACATCTGCCCCCTCGGCCATCAGCTTACGCGCCTGCGCAATGGCTGCGTCTGGCGCCAGATACCGGCCTCCATCGGAGAAACTGTCCGAGGTTATGTTGACGATGCCGAAAATGATGAGCGATTTATTCATGGGGGCTTCTATAATAATCTCTGTACACGACAAAAATAGATAACTCATTGAAATAATGTCACAATAATTGTTTTCTAACGACGAATACTATGACACATCTCAATGAGTTATATCTTATCTTAAACAAATCTCTAAAATGGAA
>NZ_VPCD01000059.1:0-1290 GCF_013418345.1 Acinetobacter sp. YH12144
AGGCTGTATTCCTGATTCATTACGATAAACAGGACTGCTGTGAAAAAAAGTAGTGGTAAAGGAGAAAGTAAGAGAGCTTTTACTATTTTTTCATTTGAGTATTTCACTAATTTAATTCTCTTATCTACTCAATAAATAATAATACTATAACGATTTTATTGGTGGTTTTTTGATTCTATTTAACATAATGGTGGTTATACGAAATACTTTTTAAAATATCCTTTTTTTTCATATAGTTAAAAAAATTTTCATCCCCCTGAAAAACAACAAAAAACCGACTTGGAAACAAGTCGGTTTCTTTTTGAGCAGTTTTGATATATTTCGCCAATAATTTTGATCAATATTTAATCAATTTGTCATTTTTCTCTGCGTTATCAAGCCAGCGCTGGCTTAAATTATCCCCAATTTCTGCGGACAACTCTTGGGATAAAAATCCACCAATTTTGTACGCCTGAGCGCACATAAATTTAGGGATTTTGCGGATATTCATAACCCCTTGTATTCAATATCATGAAGTCATAAGAGAACAGGACGTTCCGCAGAATAAAAATAAATAATCGCACAAGGATCGGCGGCACGACAGGAGTTATGCCAAGCGAACCAATACGAAAAAGCCCGACAGGATGTCGGGCTTTTTTATTGTCTATTGTTTTTCATTCACTTGAGAGAGCAATTGAGGAGTTGAGGATTTGAGAGTTATGTATAAGATTTGGAAAAAGAACATTAAATATGCACTCACTAATCGAGAAGATCGACTTTTATATAAACGATATTCTTCAATAGTTGCCTCACGAATAAAAGTTCCACGATTGTTTAAGACATACTTTAATCCATCTTTTTCGACATTAAAGTTATCCAATAGCCCTGTAGTTATAAAGAATGTTGCAATTGCGTAGATAAATAGGATGATGGAAAGAGCATTAAAATTAATCTCTAATTTTTCAGAGAAGACGGTGATAGCTACAACAAAGAGAGGAAAAATTAAGAAGATACAAAGTATGAAAGAGAATGCAAAATGAAAAAAATAAGAGCTTAGATTGATCAGAGTAGCAAGAATGCATGTAATAAGTGTGAAAGAAGATAGAGTTCTCATAATTATTGGAGATTTTGAAAAAGTTTTCGCATTATCTAATATTGCTTGAACTTTATATAATACTAATTCGTATAAGAGATTTTATGTTAAATAAAGGTTAACTACTATGAAATGCTAATGTTTGTATTACAGGAGAGGTAGCTCAATTTGTTTGAACAACTAAAAGCTTATTTAAAGTTGAAATTGGCGTAAAATAT
>NZ_VPCD01000060.1:0-1230 GCF_013418345.1 Acinetobacter sp. YH12144
AACACATTGATATTAGCTTCAATCTCTAAACCGTTGATTTGGAAATACATAATACCCTATTTGTTCATTCTTTTGTTATTTGTTGTATGTTGCGTTATTCCATCAATAATTTTATTCCAATCTTCGAAATGTAGTTCGTGTCCGGTTCCATCAAGCGTTATTAGTTTTGAGCCGTTTATCTTTTCAAGTAAAACTGCTGAATTCTTAAAATGCCATATTTTATCGTCCGTTCCGTGTACAATTAAGGTTGGTTGATTGATTTCGCTCAATCTGTTCCAGTATTCTTCACCACCTTGCAGTGCCGCATGATTGAACATACTTATATAGTTATTAGCTCTTTTAAATTCGGCTCTAATCAGTTTTTCACTTCTTTGTTTGTCAAATTGTTTCCTGCCGCTCATCAATTCAGCACCTTGAATTAAATAATTTGCCACACTGTCTTCATTTGTCCAATCTACGGTTTCAGCTTTTCCGTGAAAATCTAAAATACGCGTATCCATTTCAGGAATTGTGGGGTCTGAGTCGCCCCAAGGACCTGATGAGATTAGTGTTATTGAACTTACCCTGTCGGCATATTTTATTGATGCTATTTGAGAAATCAGTCCGCCCAGTGAAATTCCCACAAAATTGGCTTTGACTATTTTATAGCCGTCCAAAATTGAAATAGCATCATGGGTTAAGTCAACAATATCATAGGGGGTTGAACCCGGTTCGTAATTAGTAGATTTTCCTACGTCCCTATTGTCGTAGCGAATAACAAAAAATCCCTTTTCAGATAGTTTCTGGCAAAATTCAGCATCCCAATACAACATGGATACCGTTGCTCCCGCAATCAAGAGTATTGCCGGATCTTTTTCACATCCAAAACTTTCGGTAAAAAGTCTTATTCCGTTTTTTTTAACTATTTTCTCTTTCATTTCCTCGCCTTTCTGTTTTATAGATTCATTAGTTTTTGGAAAGAAAAGTCGAGGCTGAACATTTCCGTTTCGTTTATTATTGATTCTGCCTGTGCTTCTCTTCCATAAGCAAACATTTGCTGTTCATAATTTTCAATAGCCTCTTCAATGCTGTTAAATTTCCCATTGGTCAGATTATCCGACAATATCAAGGCATCCATCAACCCACTGTTTACGCCTTGTCCTGCAAAAGGAGGCATCAAATGAGCAGCATCTCCAATCATCGTTATGGGTAATGGACGCTTACTTTTCCAAGACTTATCTAAGGGAAATA
>NZ_VPCD01000005.1:0-105530 GCF_013418345.1 Acinetobacter sp. YH12144
TCAATTACGCAGAATAATTCGGTACTATTGAACATTAGGACTAGAGTTGTGAGTTTTGTGTGGTAACTCAACTGATGGCTCTAGTCTTCTTATTTTCAAGTTTATTTCTTATCCGCGATTCGGGTTAATATAGAACTAAAACTTTGTTTTAGCTCGATATATATTAATAGCATTCAAATACATCAGCCACCCCGATCTCAGAAAAATGGATAAACTTATATTTCTGATCATTGGATACAGATTGGGCTATTTTTCGGAGGTTAAAGCAAAATGTAAAATCAACAAAAATGCTGTCCCCCCTGCCAACTACACAATCATATGCACAAAAGTAAAGCCGAAAAACCACCATGCCATTGATCGTGAACATACTCTAGTGCTTAATCCACTTAGCGACATTTTTGGATATCACGATGGGCAAAAGCCTTTAAAATAAGTCGATTTAGAAGATGGTTTAGCTTTATCCCGCTGTAAAGGTTTTATTTCGGCAGATGCGATAAAAGCAGATTATTTAAACACTGCGCAGCCATCTTCATAATATTCCTACAAATAATCACAGCATGGGTTTGTCAGTGTGGATGTGATCATGTACATTCATAAACATTATTCAACATGCTGGAACTGGACATGCAAGCCATCATTCTCGACACAGAAACCCATACACTAAATGGACAACCCATCGAGATTGCCTATGCTCCAATTCAGGTGGCAGATGCTAAAATTACTTTAGATAAATCTAAAATTTTTGATCAACTTTATCGTTGTGATGAAGCGATTTCTTTTGCAGCAATGGCTGTACATCATATTTTAGAATCAGATCTTGAAGGTCAGCCCCACTACAGCAGTTTTGAGCTCCCAACTGAGACGACATACATCATTGGGCATAATATTGACTATGATATTCGCGCGCTTGAAAAATGCGGTGTAGATGGTTCAAAAATCAAAGCCATTTGTACCCTTGCCCTTGCTCGTCGAGTTTGGCCTGATGCAGAAGCACATAATATTTCTGCCTTGATTTATATGATCACCAAAGGCAGTGAAAAAGCCCGTGAAATGATCCGTAAAGCTCACCGCGCAGATATGGATATTATTTTAACTGCCAATATTTTGATGCATATCGTCCATCACTTAAAAATCAACAGCATCGAAGAATTATATGAAGCTTCGGAAGATGCTCGCATTCCACGCAGTATTAATTTTGGTAAACACCGTGGTACCGCAATTGCAGAATTACCTGCGGACTATGTGCAATGGCTATTACGTCAAGATGACTTAGACCCATATTTACGCAAAGCTTTAGAAAACTCTGCTGTCATTACTCTATAAATCATTGATTGTTTAATATTTTCTTAATATTACTGTCATTATCACTGCATAGGATTGCCTTAATTCTTTTGAGCTATGGAATTAAGGCATGTTCAACTATCAAAAAACTGAGCTGGGTTTTCAAACTTTAAAAGACCGACAGCTCGCATTAAATGCTAGACAACGTCGTCTGCTACTCTTAATTGGTAGTGATGACTTTAACCAGATGCCAGTGCATTATCAGCAGCGGATTGCTGAAGCGACATTACTCGAGCAACTGATGGAACTTGGGCTGATTCAGCCAATTACAGCACATGATCATCTACGCCTTCAAAGCACAGATTTTTCTGCGCTTAATACAACTACAATAGCGTCAACAAAGACATCCGATCGCATAGCGCAAGAAAATGTCACACTTGATAAAATTTCAATGCCAACGATGGAAGTTCCTCATACTCATTCACAGCACGAAATAACTGACTCCCTGCCAATGGATGCAATTGGCTTTATACCCCATCAATTTAATCAAGCCATACCTGAAAACATAACATCAAACAACCCTGTATTAGCAGAACAAATCATTGATTTCATCGAGCATGATTTTGATGAGTTACAGAGTTTTATGTGCAGTTACTTACAGCTTTATTGTGGGCTTATGGCAAAAAAATTAATGCTTAGTATTCAACAGGCCACGGATATTGCAGACTTAAAAGCCTGTCAGATGCAATGGATCACCTGTCTAAATGAATCCAATATTCAACCTAAACTCTTACAACATGCATTACAGCAAATTAATTACAGTCTAAAAAATCTGCAACAACTGATTTAAATTAGAGACTTTTCCTCACTTCTCATTCAAAAAACAACTTAATGAGGTGAGTTATTCTTCACACATATCAATATAAGAAATTGAATTTTATTAACTTTATCGATTCACTTATTTCTTTTATGGTTTTAACCACTGTTTTATACGACCTTCCCCTAATGTCAATCAACAGTAAAAAATCGCAAGAATAAAACCGACCTCCCAGCGTTTGAGCATGTCAATGTCACAACAATTTTGTTTAGAATTTGATTCTTTCGATAATCCAATGCAACTCAGCAAAATTGGCAATTGGGTGTTTACATTCTTAACCTCACCAGATGAATTGCCTAATGTTCAATTGGCCATTACCTATGTCATGCCACGAAAAATTAGTGATGAATTACAACCTCGACGTGTGGTCATTCAAAATACCGCCATTGAAACAATTTGGCGTATAGAACAAGTCGAATGCTTCAACAGCCAAACCAACCGAGAACTCACCTTTACAGCAGCGGAACCTCAAGCTCAATTGGTTTTAAACAGTATCATTGAGGAATTTGCCCGTTATGATGTCCCATTGGTATTCAAGCCCCTATAATTTAAAGCGAATTCCAACTTATTTTTCATAAAGATTTAAGCTGTCTCAATGATTTAACCAAAGTCACCTAGACAGACATTAAATGAAAAATAATCCATACAGATTAATGTTGCTCAATTCGTATACACTATTCCTGCTCAATAATTTTTGACCATGGATAATAAAAATGAACTTAGCCAATTATTCTAATGATCAGGCACTCATCCTTTTCAACCTATATAGCAGCCTTGAACAATGTCTAGATGCGATTGGACATTTGCACCTTGGACCAAAACTGGTGCTGACCGACCATGATGTATCAAAAGATCATATGATCGTACAACGTTTTCAAGCTGGTGTTTTAACTCAAGAAATCCAAGTACGTAAACAAGACGTTGAACTGTCTTCTAGCAATCCGATGACGCGCTATCAGTTACTGTCTTATATTTTGAATCAATTTAAAGCAGATCAAACAGCTTAAATTTCAATCTCTAAAAATAAAAAACTCACCATTAAGGTGAGTTTTTTATTCATTCAATTTAAGCTTCTAAAAGCTTGTAAATACTGTCCGATTTTTGACTTTCAAAAAGTAATTCGATACTGGGTAGGATGATTTCACCTGCAATAATGATATGCTCAATGCGATGAAACAGCGCTCTTGAATCTTCTTCTGAAGGATTACGCACCAAAGCTTGTGCTTCATAAACCTGACTAAATTGGTCCTTTACCTTTATGTCAATCATCTGTGTCATGGTAATGTCTCTACTTGTTTTAATAATTGCATTTTTTATATCACATCTTTACACAACAACTTGCTTTGTAAATGTTAGATTTCATGGCAATGTAAACTTATTTTACTTTAGTAACTATATATCAATAACATAGGTTGACTATTTAATTATTGTTTGACAAAAACACTATATTTTCACATTTTGAAAGACATTAAAAAGCCCGCATTGCTGCGGGCTCTATGTTGGAAGGCTAGTGCTGATTTCTTGTCTGTAATATTCAAAAACATCTTAAAAATTACTAAACTCAACGAGCTGTCATTGATCCGTCCAACCTATTAGTAGCGTCTTGGTTATGACCTACTGTGATTTCAATATAGCACTTTTTTACCCCTTGCCAAGGGGGCGTGACATTTCTAAACATTTGATCAAATAAAATACAATTGATATTTTTTCAAAATAAGCGATCATAGCTCTGCCCAATGCTTGTGAAAGATTTAAATAAATAGGCCATTAAAAATAAATTCAACACTATCAATCTATAAACATTCTTTTCTCTTACTTTTAATTCAACCTTTGACAACCCTTGCATTAATTTCTGACTTGAATTTTAAGTCTGATATCCATTTTTAGCATTGCTTAAAATACTAGTAAGTAAGATTGCCGTCTCAAATTAAAATCTAAGACAAAAAAAAGCCCTTGTATCACTACAGGGGCTTTTTTGAATTTGGCGGAAGCGGTGAGATTCGAACTCACGGAGGACTCGCGCCCTCGTCGGTTTTCAAGACCGGTGCATTAAACCGCTCTGCCACGCTTCCATGTGCGCCATAATACGGAGGTTTTATTCATCTGACAAGTAAAAATTACAACTAAACCATTCAAATGAATATTGTTTCGCCAAATCCTTAAAGTTTAGCCGCAAGCTCCGCACCTTCACGTATTGCGCGTTTCGCATCTAACTCTGCTGCTAGTTTTGCACCACCAATAAGATGGTAATTAGCAAGGGTTTTCTCACCCTGTTCTGGCATCAAATGCTTTACCGATTCCTGACCAGCACAGACAACAATCGTATCTACACGTAATAATTGATCATGCCCTTCATATTCAACCCAAAGCCCTTCATCAGTAATGGCTTTGTATTGAACACCACGCAGCATACGAACCGCATTTTTCTTTAATTGTGCACGATGTACCCAGCCTGATGTTTTACCTAACCCAGCACCAAGTGCAGTTGTTTTACGTTGTAATAAGTAGATTTCACGAACAGGAGGTTCGAGCTCAGCAGCCTGCATACCACCTTCTGTTATGTAGTTTGGATTTGGATCAACACCCCACTCCCGCTGCCAATCCGCTAAAGGCATTGGTTGTGGCTGATGTGGTGGTTTGAGTAAAAATTCAGATACATCAAAGCCAATGCCGCCTGCACCAATCACAGCAACTTTCCCCCCCACAGCTGCGCCTTTCAGCACTTCTGCATAAGACAAGACATTCGGTGCATCACTACCTTCGATTTTCAAGCTGCGAGGAACCACACCTGTTGCAATAACAACTTCCTCAAACCCTTCACGTTCAAGCTGTTCACGGTTTACACGCGTGTTTAAACGCAGATCGACACCCGTTTTTTCGATTTGAACTTTAAAGTAGCGAATCGTTTCGTGAAATTCTTCTTTGCCGGGAACGACTTTCGCCAAATTAAATTGACCACCCACCTCTGCACCAGCTTCAAATAAAGTCACCGCATGGCCTCGGCTTGCTGCAACCGTAGCTGCAGACATGCCTGCCACGCCACCACCGACGACTGCAATACGCTTCGGTTTTTTGGTCTTTAAATAAACCAATTCAGTTTCATATGCCGCTCGTGGGTTGACCAAACACGTCGCACGCTGATTTTTAAAAGTATGATCTAAGCAGGCTTGGTTACAGGCAATACAGGTATTAATTTCATCGACACGGTTGGTCGCCGTTTTATTTACCCAAAATGGATCTGCCAAGAATGGACGCGCCATTTGCACCATATCTGCCTTGCCTGAAGCTAAAATTTCTTCAGCTGTATCTGGCATATTGATACGGTTGGACGCAATGACAGGGATCGCAACATGTTTTTTGACTTCAGCGGTATAGTCCACAAACGCTGCGCGAGGCACTGAGGTCACAATTGTCGGAATACGTGCTTCATGCCAGCCAATCCCCGTGTTCAGCAACGTCACACCTGCTGCTTCCAATGCTTTAGCAACAGTAATGACTTCTGCCATGGTGTTCCCATCATGAACCAAATCAAGCAATGACAAACGGAAGCAGATAATAAATTTCTCACCCACTTCAGCACGTATTGATTTCACAATATCAACCGCAAGGCGCATACGATTTTCAATTTCACCGCCCCAACGGTCTGTCCGTTGGTTGACATGACGGCTTAAAAACTGATTCAACAAGTAGCCTTCTGAACCCATAATTTCAACACCATCATAGCCGGCCTTATGTGCAAGACTTGCCGTTTTGACATAATCATCAATGGTTGAAAGAATTTGTTTGTCCGTTAATTGACGTGGTTTAAAAGGTGAAATCGGAGATTTAATCGGACTTGCTGACACTGCAAAAGGCTGATAGCCATAACGCCCAGCATGCAAAATTTGCATTAAAATTTTGGCACCATGCTTATGTACTGCATGGGTCACCAAGCGATGTGGAGCAATATCACCTAAAGTATTCATGGTACCGCCAGCAGGTAACAGCCAACCTTGGCGGTTTGGAGAAATACCGCCTGTAATAATCAGGCCGACACCACCTTTAGCACGCTCACCAAAATAAGCTGCCAATTTAGGATAGTTATAAAAACGATCTTCCAGCCCACTATGCATGGACCCCATCACGACACGGTTTTTAATCGTGGTAAAACCCAAATGTAAAGGCTTTAAAATATTTGCATAGCTAGTCGTTGTCATGCTGAATCCTTATTTTGGCTTTGCAACTTGTTGCATAACACTTTAGCGGTTTTTTTATATTTTGGGATGACAATTTAGAAAATATTCTTCGCCTTTATGGTCAATACCTCCTGATATATAAATCCTCGAACCATAAAAAAAGCCGTGAAGTTTCACATCACGGCGTGTCGTTTTTAAAAGCATTATTTCCAATGTTTCAGCTTACTGGTTTGTCCAATCCCGACATTAAAGCTATTGGTTGGATCCAGCTTTTGATAATGATTTTTTAATGCAGGCTTCGCCACATATAAATGTCCAACATTGTGTTCTGCAGGATATTCAGCGCCACGATCATCAAGTAAATGCCACATTGCATGTTCCATTGCCAAAGGGTCTACACCTTTTTTCACAATATAATCTTGATGAAACACATGGCAGAGAAAATGTCCATAATAGAGTTTATGGATAATTTGCTCATCCATGGCTTTCGGTAAAGTTTCCACCCATTCTCGATCATTGCGACGTAATGCAATATCCAATGCAACAATGTCTTCCACTTCTGAACGATGCGTATCACGATATCGAATGGCAGCACCAGCCACCGCAAAACGATGTAAAAATGCCTTGCGTCCTTCTTCATCCGTACATTTAAAATAATTGCCTGACGTTCTATCTAAAAAATACCTTTTCAAATACTGATCAACTTGATCAACATCCTGATTTTCAATACGAATCATCAAATGATGTTCATATAAATCACGAAACTCATTCATACGTTTTGGCAGATGATTCGGCATAAATTTAGTGACGAGTTGTAAAACCTTATCCGAAAAACCTTGCAAACCCAGTTTTTCTAAATAGCCATCGACTTTATCTTTCATGGCAAAAGCAGCAGGAACTTTTGCGGTGCCAAATTTTTCGATAAATACAAAAGAATCTTTACCGTATTCAGCCCCAATATCGTATGCCACGCGATGAATGTACTCACCTGCAATCGGCAAGCGCGGCAAATCTTTTAGTAAAAAACGGCGAATTTCCGTCAAATCATCATGTGAATTGGTTCCTACATAAAACACCTGACTTGGAATCTTTTCAAAGGTATCTAAACGTACGGCAAAGACACACACTTTACCCGCTGAACCTGATGCTTCAAATAGTCGACTCGGATCTGCATTAAAACGTGCAGGTGTATTTTCATCGACTTGTTTAACATCATGTGAGTAGCGTTGATCTGATGCACAGCAACTTGAATTATTCACAATGTCATTGATTTGATAATTTTTATTTTCCAACGCTGTGAGGATTTCTTCAGGCGTATTGCCAAGATTGACACCTAGATGATTGACCAACTCTAACTCACCTGACTCATTCACTTGTGCATACAGTGCAAGCTCAGTATAGGCAGGACCGCGGCGTACCAAAGCACCCCCTGAGTTATTGCATACGCCGCCCAAAACCGATGCCCCAATACACGAAGAACCAATCACCGAATGAGGTTCACGATTATATGGCAGCAAATCTTTTTCAAGTTTGTCTAATGTCGCACCCGGTAGACAAATCACTTGCTTGCCTTCATTAATCACTTGGATGCCAACTAAACGACGCGTGCTGATCAGCACCACAGGACGGTCATAGTCATCACCAAACGGCGTTGAACCACCTGTCAGACCTGTATTGGCGGCTTGCATAATCACAATACAATTTGCATCCACAGCCGCTTGCAGCACTTGCCATTGCTCAAGCAAAGAGCCCGGTGTAACCACAGCCAATACTTTTCCTGCACCGTAACGGCGACCTTGGCGGTATAAACGTGTGTCTTTATCTTCAGTTAGAACATGTTGCTTACCGACGATGTTGATAAGGTTTTGAATGGTTTGTGATGATTGAGTTTGCATGCTCGTAGAATTTTCCATTTTCAATTTTTTCTCTCCTCGCTAAAGAGGAATTGCATTGTTGTGCAATGAAAAAATATTGATTTAAATAATTTTAAACAATGTAGGTTTATTTGCACATATCAAAAGTTTTTAGTCATTGTTGTTAAAATCTATAATGAATATCCCTTCTCCCTTAGGGATGAGTAGCAATGCTACGCAAGAGGGTTAGGAGAATTAATCAATAAATACCTCTCCCTAACCCTCTCCTACAAGGAGAGGGAACTTTCATTTTTTAATTTTTTTTTTGATGACGAATAACTTTCCCAAGAGATCTATTCAAAAAATCACCCAGCCAACTCTTTCTCTAACTTCACCAAACAATCAGATGTAATATCCGCAATGGTTTTTGCACCTGTTAAGGTCATCGCAACACGCATTTCTTTATCAATCAGTTCTAGAAGATTGGAAACACCTTCACCACCCGCAGCACCCAAAGCATAGACAAAGGCGCGACCGAGCATACAGGTGTCTGCACCGAGCGCCAGCATACGCACCACATCTAAACCATTTCGAATACCTGAGTCCGCAAGAATTTTAATATCGCCTTTTACTGCATCTGCAATTGGCGGTAATGCACGCGCTGATGATAAAACCCCATCGAGCTGACGGCCACCATGGTTTGACACCACAATGCCATCTGCACCAAAACGCACTGCATCTTTGGCATCTTCAGGATCAAGTATGCCTTTAATGACCATCGGGCCATCCCAAAATTCACGAATCCACTCAAGGTCTTTCCATGAAATTGATGGGTCAAAATTATTGCCCAACCAGCCGATATAATCTTCCAAACCTGTTGGTTTGCCCAAGTATTTAGAAATATTCCCTAAGTCATGCGGACGACCTAATAAACCCACATTCCACGCCCAGTGTGGGTGGAAACACGACTGCATATAACGGCGCATAGCAGCATTTGGGCCGCTCATCCCCGAGTGTGCATCACGGTAACGCGCGCCCGGAACAGGCATATCCACGGTAAACACCAGAGTTGAACAGCCTGCTGCTTTGGCACGTTCTAAGGCATTTTTCATAAAGCCACGGTCACGTAGCACATATAACTGAAACCACATGGGACGCTGAATCGCTGGCGCCACTTCTTCAATTGGACAAACTGAAACGGTAGACAGCGTAAATGGAATGCCCTTTTTATCTGCGGCAACGGCTGCTTGAACTTCACCACGACGTGCATACATCCCGGTTAAACCCACAGGTGATAAAGCCACAGGCATCGATAAGGTTTCATTAAACAGTTGGGTTTCTAGACTCAGCTGTGACATGTCATTCAGCACACGTTGACGCAACGCTATTTTTGATAAATCTTCTACATTACGCTTTAAGGTATATTCGGCATACGCCCCGCCATCGATGTAATGAAATAAAAATGGCGGTAAACGACGACGTGCCGCTTCACGGTAGTCATTGGCAGAAGAAATAATCATGCTTATATCCTGTTTAATCGACTGGCACGCTGACGTCGAGCTTCTTCTTCATCAATCATACGCACCTGTTGTACTACAAACTCAATGTGTCCACAGACTGCTTTACGTGCAGCTTCAGGATCACGACGTTCAATTGCATTCATGACTTGAAAGTGCTGATCATGCAATTGATCAAATCGGTGTGCTTCGCTATAAACTTTTCGGCGTCCCAAAGCGACGTTAAACTGTAACAAATCGAACAAACCGCGCATCATCTGAATCAAGACCAAATTATGAGATGCTTCAGCAATCGCCAAATGAAATTTCGCATCTGCACGAGCCGCTTCATCATCATTTCCCAAAGCTTGAAAATGGTTAATCTGATCATAATGATGTCGAATGTTCACCAGATCTTCTTGGGTTGCGCGTTGTGCCGCATACCAAGTTGTTCCACCTTCTAAAATAATGCGCGCCTCTTGCACATCAAAACGATAAGCAGGGTCTTCATTAATCAAACTGCTGATGGGTTGTACAATTTGATAGCTCGACCAAGTCGATGGTAATTGCTTTAAAAACGTCCCCGCACCCACTTTACTGACCAACACGCCCATGCTGGTCAATTGAGAAATCGCTTCGCGTAAAGAGGTGCGTGAGACGCCAAGTTGTTCACACAGTTTCCGTTCAGCAGGCAGACGATCTCCAACTTGCATATTGCTTTCTTCAATCAATACACGAAGACTTTGAACAGTTTTATCAGAGACTTTCATCTGCTTTCCTTAACGTTGTTACACAATGCGTGTTATGGAATCATCCAAGGGAACACATAAGCTTGTAGGGTGATTAAAATCCCCATCATGATTGTGAACGTTATACTGTGTTTTACGGTAAAACGGAATAAATCCGACTCTTTACCCACCAAACCAACTGCTGCACATGCAATTGCAATTGACTGAGGTGAAATCATTTTCCCTGTCACACCGCCACTGGTATTAGCAGCAACGAGTAATACTTCTGGCACACCGATTTGTTGTGCAGTAGTCGCCTGCAATGCTGCAAATAGCGCATTGGCTGACGTATCTGAACCCGTGAGGAATACACCAAGCCATCCTAAAAATGGCGAGAAGAAGGTAAAGGCTTGGCCTGTATGTGCAAGGGCCAAAGCCAAGGTCGAAGACATACCTGAATAGTTGGCGATAAAAGCAAAAGACAACACCATCCCAATCGAATAAATTGGAATTTTTAATTCATTAATGGTTTCACCAAAGGTCACAATCGCGTCTTTCGGCTTCATTTTTAAGAAAATAATGGTAATGATCGCAGCAATGACAATTGCCGTACCTGTTGCCGAAAACCAATCAAATTTATAGATGGCATCGTAGTCCTTCATTTCAGGTACGACTGGCGGCATCTTTTGAACCAATTGGTGTAAGAATGGCACTTTGATCGAAATAACCAAATCATGTAAAGCACCGTCTTTGGTAAATAAATCCTTAAACGGTTTAATACTCCAGATCGTGACCATCACCGTTAAGATCGCAAATGGCGACCACGCTTTTGCAATTTGACCCAAGCTATATTTTTGCTGTTTTTGTGCAGCCACATCTTCACTCATCGTCGCATCTTGATCTGCAAAGCGGAAAATATGTTTAGGCTGCCAATATTTAAATAAAATCGTTAATGACACTAAAGAGGCAATCGCCGCGGTAATATCTGGTAATTCAGGACCGACAAAGTTCGAGGTTAGGTACTGTGCAATCGCAAAGCTACTCGCGCCAACCACAACTGCAGGCCAAGTTTCCTTCACACCGCGCCAGCCATCCATAATCGCCATAATCCAAAACAGTACAATCGGCACCATAAATGGCAGCTGTCGACCAACCATCTGACTGATTTCCATCGTATCAACACCAGACACTTGCCCAGCAACGATAATTGGAATACCCATCGCACCGAAAGCCACTGGCGCAGTATTGACGATCAGACAAAGACCTGCCGCATATAAAGGTTTAAAGCCTAAACCTACCAATAGTGCTGCGGTAATCGCCACAGGGGCACCAAATCCCGCCGCACCTTCTAGGAAAGTACCGAAAGCAAAGCCGACTAACAGCATCTGTAAACGTTGATCTTCAGTAATCGAAAGAATCGAAGAACGGATGATGTCAAACTGCCCTGTTTTGACAGAGATTTTATACAGGAATACCGCACCAATAATGATCCATGCAATCGGCCATAAACCGTAGAAGAAACCGTAGACCATCGAAGCCAATGCCATAAGCGCAGGCATGTCATAGGCAAATAAAGACACCAACAGTGCCAGTACAACGGTGATCGTACCTGCCACACTGCCTTTTAAACGAAATACAGCAAGCGCCAAGAAAAAAAAGATAATCGGAATGAGCGCAATTAAACTTGATATCCATATATTCCCCATTGGGTCATATATTTGCTGCCATTGAAGCATTGTCATCTCCTTGAAATGCTTACTAAGATTTAATTATTGAGCAATATCAGCATGTGGTCTTTTCTCATTGGTATGACCAATATAAAAATCAAAGACATAAAAACTCATACTATTGCTGAAATACTCCGCAATTTTTAATTATTTCAACTCAATCATTCAAGCATTTATTATTTTTGGTATGACCAATATTTAATATAAAAACATTATTTTCTAGTTTAAATTTTTAACAAACCTTTTTTAAATATCTGTTTTATATTTATTATTTATGAATAGATTTTATAAAATATACTTTAGTCTAATAACCAAGCTTTGTTTGACCTCAGTCTCATTTCAATGGGAAGTATAAAAACCAAATTAACCCAATAATGGTATGACCATTAATTTAAATCAAATAGATTTCTTTATATTTGCATCCTATTTCTTTCAGAAAATGCATTTTCCGCCTGCAAAAACTAGATGAAGTATTCAACAATAGATTTCAACGATCATTTTTTTCCACCTCATCGCTTGTATCTCATGATTTTTTAGAAAAACCCTGCAGAAAAGTGCTACAATCGCGCACATATATGTATTCTTTCAGGCCACCCATTCTCGGTGCCTATATTTATATCGTTAGGATTAACAATGACTGATAATGCAACTATCTTGCAGAATGTCCCAGTTGGCAAAAAAGTTGGTATTGCCTTCTCTGGTGGTCTAGATACTTCAGCTGCGCTTTTGTGGATGAAACAAAAAGGTGCAGAACCTTATGCTTACACAGCAAACTTAGGTCAACCTGATGAAGACGACTACGATGCGATTCCAAAAAAAGCGGAAGCGTATGGCGCAGTTAAAGCTCGCTTAGTTGATTGTCGTTTACAACTTGCATTAGAAGGTATTGCGGCTATTCAATGTGGTGCTTTCCACATTTCAACTGGTGGTATGCCTTACTTCAACACGACTCCTCTTGGTCGTGCAGTTACAGGTACGATGCTTGTAACCGCAATGAAAGAAGATGATGTAAACATCTGGGGTGACGGTTCGACTTATAAAGGTAACGACATTGAACGTTTCTACCGTTATGGTCTATTGACTAACCCAGCACTTAAAATTTACAAACCGTGGTTAGACCAAACCTTTATTGACGAATTAGGTGGCCGTGCAGAAATGTCACAGTTCCTGATCGACAATGGTTTTGACTACAAAATGTCAAAAGAGAAAGCGTACTCAACTGACTCAAACATGTTAGGTGCGACTCACGAAGCAAAAGATCTTGAATACCTTAATGCGGGTATCAAAATCGTAGACCCAATCATGGGCGTTGCGTTCTGGAAAGATGACGTAGAAGTAAAAGCTGAAGAAGTTTCTGTAACTTTCGAAGAAGGCTTCCCTGTTGCATTAAATGGCAAACGCATCGAAAACCCTGTTGAGTTCATTCTTGAAGCTAACCGTATCGGTGGTCGTCATGGTCTAGGTATGTCTGACCAAATCGAAAACCGTATCATTGAAGCAAAATCTCGTGGTATCTACGAAGCTCCAGGTATGGCACTTCTTCATATTGCTTATGAACGTTTAGTGACTGGTATTCATAACGAAGACACCATCGAACAATACCGTATTAACGGTCTGCGTTTAGGTCGTCTTCTTTACCAAGGTCGTTGGTTCGATTCTCAATCATTAATGCTTCGTGAAACTGCGCAGCGTTGGGTTGCTAAAGCAATCACTGGTACTGTGACTTTAGAACTTCGTCGTGGTAATGACTACACTATTCTAAACACTGAATCTCCTAACCTCACTTATGAAGCTGAGCGTTTAACTATGGAGAAAGGTGACTCTATGTTTAGTCCTGCTGACCGTATCGGTCAATTGACTATGCGTAACCTAGATATCACAGATACTCGCGCTAAATTAGGTATCTACACAAACTCTGGCTTACTTGCAGTAGGTACAGGTTCTGCAGTGCCTCAATTAAAAGACAAAAACAAATAAGATTTGTTGAGTCATAAAAAACCGCGCATTTTGCGCGGTTTTTTATTGCCGATTTCAGAGAAGTTCTCAATTTTATTAAACATTAAGCCACATGTGCTGAACGAATCGACTGATAGTAAATTTGATTCCGGCCTAATTGTTTCGCACGATACAACGCCTGATCGGCAATATTTAACAGTTCATCCTTCGTCATATTTTCAGCACGATATACCGTAATACCCAAACTAATAGTGACGTGATTTGAAACCTGTGATTTGGCATGTGGAATTTCTAAACGATCGATTGCTTTATAAATATTCGAGGCAACTGCATAAGCACCATGTGCATCGGTTTCTGGCAATAAAACCACAAACTCTTCACCACCATATCGCGCTACAAAATCCATATGTCGAATGGCATTTTTAATGGTTTTGGCAATGGTTGAAATTACATCATCGCCTTTTTGATGACCGTAGAAATCGTTATAGTTTTTAAAATGATCGACATCGATAAACAACACAGCGAGCGAGGTGTTATTACGTCGAGATTGCTCATAAAAGGTATCGAGCATTTCATCAAAAGTACGTCGATTTGAAATCTTGGTTAATTCATCATGCTGACTTAAATGCAAAAGCTCTGTGGTATGAATACGATGGATTTTTTCACTAATATCCGCGCGCAGCATATTCAAAAAAATCATCCTTTCACGCGCACAGAGCATCTTACTGATTGCAAAACCCAATACACAGCTTCCAATCAGTACACGCCCCAACACCATCATATCAAATTTCACTTCTAATGAAAAAAGCATCAACATGGTGACCACAGCAGCCAACAAGCCAGACATCAACATTTGGACCGGTTTCACCCCCGTCAAAATGTAGCTCAAGATGTAAATCATACAAAGGATCATCATGGCCTGATGTTTAAGTGCTTCGGTATACACGGTCATGGTGAGCCAAGACATTGAAATAACTGCCCAAAACACTACAAACATACTAGCATGTGAAAAATAAGGCTTCAGACGGTCGTAACGAGCAAAGGCATATAAAGTCAGAAGACACAGCGCACCATTGAGCTGTCCAAGCAAACAATGAACAAAATCATGCACAAAATGCTGCTGATCAATAATCCAGTAATCTCCGGGAATGATCAGCATGGTGAGCACAAAGTAGATCAACACCCCCATCCAGAAAAAATGACGTATGTTGGTTTGCGCACGATCGAGGTTTAAAGTCCAAAATTGGGTTTCCAGTTTTTTAGGAAACATTTCCCCTACACGACGAGTTTGCCGTGTAATCAGTTCCTCTATTTTTTCTTTATCGTATTGCAACTTTGCAAGGTTATACTTGTATTCCATTTCCAAGCATTTATCTAATTCTTTTAGTCATTTAAAAATACCACAGTTTTATTCTTAATTTATATCTGTTCAGTCATTTGTACAGAAATCTCGTTACCATTTTCACATTATTTGCATTATCATTTGTTTTATTTCCAAGCTTGGAATCGCTGTGAACACGATTACTCTTCTTCAGCCAGATGATTGGCATGCACATTTACGTGACGGTCTAGCCCTAAAGCGTACAGTTCCTGATTTAGCACAACAATTCTCTCGCGCGATTTGTATGCCAAACACCGTACCACCGGTAAAAACCGTTGAAGAAGCAAATGCATACCGTGAACGTATCATGGCACATGTTCCTGAAGGCGTTCACTTTGACCCGCGTATGGTGCTCTATTTCACAGACAACACCCCAGCGAGTGAAGTTAAAAAAATTAAAGAATCTGAGCATGTTAATGCCATCAAACTTTATCCAGCAGGTGCAACCACGAACTCAGACAGTGGTGTCAGCGACATTAGTAAAGTCTATGGTGTGATTGAGCAACTCGAAGAGCACCAAGTGCCATTACTGTTACATGGTGAAGTGACCCACAACCATGTCGATATTTTTGACCGTGAAAAACGTTTCCTAGATGAAGTGCTATCTCCACTTTTAAAACAGTTCCCTAAATTAAAATTGGTGCTAGAACACATCACCACAAGTGAAGCTGCGCATTTTGTATTAGAACAAGACCGTAATGTCGCTGCGACAATCACACCGCAACATTTATTGTTTAACCGTAATGATATGTTGGTGGGTGGTATTAAACCGCATTTCTATTGCTTACCGATTTTAAAACGTCAAACCCATCAGCAAACTTTGCTCGAAGTCGCGACCAGTGCGAACCCTAAATTTTTCTTAGGTACAGACAGTGCGCCGCACTCAAAAAATGCTAAAGAAAATGCATGTGGCTGTGCAGGATGTTATAGTGCACCAACAGCAATTGAGCTATACGCTCAAGCATTTGATCAAGTCGGTAAAATCGACCGTTTAGAAGGTTTTGCAAGCCACTTTGGTGCAGACTTCTACGGACTCCCTCGAAATACCAATACCATTACCTTGGTAAAAGAAGATCAAATGATCCCTGAAAGTTTAGACTATTTGGATGGCGAAAAAATTATTCCGTTGTATGCGGGTAAGACCATCCAATGGAGAAAAGTGTGACAGATGAAACTCGACCAGTCATTGGTCAACGTTTCCGTGGATTCCTACCTGTTGTTGTCGATGTCGAAACAGCAGGTTTTAATTCACAGACCGATGCCTTACTGGAAATTGCAGCTATTCCTATTGTGTATGATGCAGAAGGTAATTTTGTACCGGGTGAAGCCCACCATGCACATATCAATCCGTTTGAAGGTGCCAACCTTGACCGTCGCTCACTGGATTTTATTGGTGTAGATCCATTTAATCCGATGCGTATGGCCATGGCTGAAGATGAGAAATCAGCATTAAAACGTATTTTTAAGTCAGTGAATGAAGTACGTCGTCAACAAAACTGCACTCATGCTGTTTTAGTTGGTCACAATGCCCATTTTGATTTAGGGTTTGTACAGGCAGCTATTGCACGTACAGGAACAAAAAATCAAAATCCTTTCCATAGTTTTTCCGTATTCGATACAGTGACTTTGAGCGCTGTAATGTTTGGACAAACTGTGCTGGCAAAATCATGTATTCAAGCTGGTATTGAGTTTGATGGTAAAGAAGCACACTCTGCACTTTACGATACTCAGAAGACCGCAGAACTGTTCTGTTATATTTTGAACAAACTCGGCCCTCACCTACTTGACACTATGATGGCGGATCAATAAGATACCGCCATCTTCTAAACGTCCCTATCGTCTAGAGGCCTAGGACATCGCCCTTTCACGGCGGTAACCGGGGTTCGAATCCCCGTAGGGACGCCAATTTTTATTCAGACTTTCTCCAAGCTGAATATTCAAGTCTATTGAATACACATCACCACCTCTACTGATTAGTTAAAATTTTCATTCACTGAAATCGCTGTGTATTAAAAAAACACCTATTGCAAATAATTCTCATTTCTATTGATTATTTTTGTAAAGTTAATGATAATCGCTATCGTTTTTATCTGCATAATTATTGACAGCCATGCGCTTTGCCTATTCTCCTCTTAATATCGCAATTTTGACTGCTTTAGCATCTCAAGCTTATGCCAATGAAATTGATTCAACTCAAGTTATTCAAAGCAATAACCTTAAAATGACGCCGATTGAAGTTGAAGTCAAAGCCAAGCAAGAAGTAGGTAAAACCGTATACACCAAAGAAGATTTAGAAAAAACGCCGAATAGCTCGAAAAATATCACAGACTTTTTAAAAGTTAATCCAAATGTGCAGTTTAGCCGTGAACAACGTTCTGCAGATTCACAGGCTGAGCTACGACCATCCGAGATTTCTATTAATGGCGCGCAAACTTACCGAAATAAATTTGTAATTAACGGCGTCAATACCACCAATAACATTGACCCTCTGGCAAGTGGCGACTCCTATTCAGGCAAGCTTGATGGTGGCTCACAAGGGATGGCCCTAAATACCGATTTAATTTGTAAATTAGAATTGATCGATAGTAATGTTTCTGCAGCATACGGCGAATTTACAGGTGGTGTAGTTAATGCTGAAACTTGTGCCCCAAATACTGAAATTGGCAAAATCCACGGCTCCGTTACTTACGACTACACGGAAAGTGATTGGTCACGTTATCATTTTACCGATGAAGAAGAAGCTGCAGAGTTTGAAGATCCAACATCATCAAATAATAAAGAATATAAAAAACACGGCCTAAGCCTGAACCTATACAGCAAACTCTCTAAACAATGGGGCATCAATAGTTATGCCTCTAAACGTGAATCTATCGTACCAGTAATGAGTGGTTTAGAAGATCGCAGTAAAGTCAAAAGTGAGCGTAATAATATCAACTTAGGGACTACCCTTTTTTACACACCTTCGGACACAACCAAAGCGAAGTTTGGATTTGATTTAGGGGATTTGGACAGTCTAAATTTCGTTGATAAGCGAATAAATTCAAAAAGCATTAGCAATACTGAAACACTGACATTCTTTGGTGAATTAGAAAACAAACTCAATAACTCGACATTAAAGCAAAATATTAGCTATCAAACGCTAAGCCAAGCGCGTGAAAATGATTCAACTACCGGTATTATTTGGAAGCAAACACCAACTAAAAATTGGAGTTCCAATCCTGGTGAAGGTTCAGCAAGTAGTGATCTGGAATTACGCCAAGATACATTTTCGTATAGTCTAAAAAATGCGTTTGATACCGTTCAGATCGGTAACAGCATGCAACAATTAAGCTTTGGTATGGGCTATGACTATTCTAAAGTCGCATGGGAACGTCCTAACGATGCCTATATGTATAATCAGCCTAAGACTTTTACAGCTAGTTCAGGCATTAGCTGTACGGCAGGTGATATTCTTTGTGATGAAGCAACGGATGAAAATAACTATCAAGGCCAATACCAAACAAATGGCAAGTATTATCAAAAAGGTAAAGTTAATATTGACCAACAACGTGTGCATACCTTTATTGAAAACACATCGACTTGGGATAATTTTTCAGCGCGTTTAGGTTTACGTGCAGATTATGATAGCTTGTCGAAAAATTTAAATATTGCACCTCGTACTGCCTTTAACTATAAACCGCTAAAAAATGACCTTCTGTCCTTCACTACGGGATGGAATCGATATTATGCAAACTATACCTTAGCCACTGAACTGCAAGATCAGCTTGCATTTTTGGAATACAATTTAAAACGCACAAAAAATCAAACTGAAGACTATTGGACTCAAACAGGTTTATCCGATTTAACATTAGCTAATTCCAATATTCAACGTGCCAATTTAAAGCCCCCTTATGCTGACGAAATTGTGTTTGCCATTAATAGCCAAGTTAAAAACTGGAACCTTGGTCTGAAATGGGTGAATCGTGATAGCAAAGATGAAATCACAAAAAATCGGTTTATTGATCCAACAACCAGCAACACCATCGATCATTTTGAATATAGCAATAGTGGTAAAGCAAAAGCTGACATTTACACACTCACACTCAGAAATACGCTGCCAGTCGTTTATAAAAACTCTCTGCACGGGTTTAACTTTGGCTTTGATTACACTGAATCAGAAAAAAATTATTTAGACTATTCTGAGTCATATAACGTTAACAGTAATACGACTGCTGAAGATCGCGATATTATCTTTAACGGCAGCCTCATCCAATTTAATGAACGTCCTGTTGAAAATTTCAATCAGCCTTGGACTGCTCGTTTTGGTTGGGACATTGAGTTTTCAAATTTACCATTAAAGATTAATAACTTTTTAAGCTACAACTCTGAATATAAAGATACGTATAAACTAAAAAACAAAGTTGAGCATGATGGTGTCCTGTTGGAAGCCTATGCCACAGATACAATTAGACCTCGATTTAGTTGGGATATGCGTACCACTTATGATTTGAATTTCTCTAAAGACTACAAAGCAATATTCGGTTTAACCATTAACAATATTACCAATCGACATAATATCTATACCACCCCAGGTATTAGTGAGTCGACCAACAAACTTAGATCTGAAATTGGGCGACAGTTCATTGCTGATGTCACATTTAAATTTTAATATTCCCCTATCAAGCGCGCCTCAAAACGCGCTTGATTCATTTTTAAATAGACGAAAAAATGAAAAAAATAATCTTAATCTTTGGCCTGTGCCTAGTATGTCTCGGTATCTTCATCTACATTTTTAGACCAGAAGCCAGCCTACCGATAAATCCTTCAAATACTGTTGAGCACGATGCCAATCATACAAATCAAACAGCATTGAATGATGACCAAGAATCTTCTATCCCCGAAACCAACGATCATGACACTCAAATACAAGCGAAAAAACCAAAAAAATTGAGCGAAGAAGCAATACATTATTACCGAACAGCAAGTAAATACGGTTGGGAGTCAATCGTTCGTGATTTTGAAAATGGAACCATCCTAAAAAGTAAAATGCCTAAAGGGGAAATAGAAAAACTTTGCGAAATTGCACTGAGTCAAAGCACTGCCGATAAAACCAAACGCTTATTTAAAGCAAATTGCAAACCACTCAATGGCCGTTCATCCTCTATGATTATTAATGGCGCATTAACCAATGCAGAAGGCAAAATAGATCAAAACGAAATCATTGAAAAATTAAAACTCTACAAGTCGGAAAATGTTTTACAAACACACGTTACGTATAAATTTGGCCCGTATGAAGAAAAAAGCTCTTTGCAATCTAAAACAATTGGTTGGGGGCTTGAAGACGTTTTTGATTATTTGCTGAGTATTGGAGTCGATTACACGGGCGTGGATGGTAATTTAATTTTAGACAATATCAAAGGCCGTAACCCTTCTGTGAGTTTCGTTCAAAAACTACTGAATGCAGGAATCGAGCCCAATAGTAACGTTTATAAACAAATGGAACAGAATGACTTTTCAACCAAATATCCTGACGTTTACAATTTATTAAAAGCACACAAACCATGAAAAACATCGTTATTACCAGCTGCCTGCTAATGAGTATGCATTGCTTTGCAAATGCTCCAGTGCCACAAAATCACGCTACCAATGCACCATCAGTGAAAAACATTCACGACTTTAAAAAGATCAAAGGGATGACAAATGATGCATCTCGTTATTATAAATTTATAAACATATATGGTTGGTCAGCCATAGTGCAGGAATTTGAAAATAAAAATATTCAAAACAGTAAAATGAAAAATAAAGAAGTTAAAAAAATGTGTGACACAGCGCATCTTATACTTCCACTTCAAGATATCAAGCGACTGATTGCTGCTAATTGCAAACCCAGCTCAAACGATGTCACTTTTAATACCATCAATAGGACTTTAAAAAATGGCGATGGTTCTATTAATGAACAAGAAATTATTGCTAAATTAGAATTTTATAATGCATTAGGATTATTAAAAACACATCAAACATACGGCCGTGGCTATCGTGCAGAAACATATAATTTACTCTACAAAGCTGCCGGTTTTGGTTTGCCTGATGTTTTTGATTATCTCCTGAATATCGGACTCACAGTAAAATATACCGATGGTAACTTACTAAATACACATTTTGATGGTCGCTCCCCTCAACTCGCTTTAACCCAAAAAATTTTAAAACTGGGTATCGAGCCAAATGCTTCAACCATCACAATCATGCAACAACGGAACTTTAAACAACACTACCCCGACATTTACCAAGTCATCCTATCCAATCTAGAACAGAAAAACCGTAAACTTTAATTAATTACAGCCTGACTGGTTTTGTTTATACTTCAGCTTGATCTATTTTGATGTAAGAATACCCTATGTTTAAAAAGTTGCTCTTGGTTTTAGCCATCTTATTTCCATCTGCACTCTATCTGTATATTGTGAGCCGCGATGACAACAAAGCCCCTGTAGCTGAACAAACTCAAGTACCTGCAACTTCTGAAGCTGAGTATCAAACTCCTGACCATTAATCCAATGGTCAGCGCTAAAGATTTAAATTTTAGATCAGTATTATCACATTATAAGAAAAATTCGATTTATCAATCATTTCACTGCATTCAATCATAAAATATACCTTTCGTTCAATTTTCTTTTCACTATGCAATCTCCCTCTGAACCTTCGCAACACTCGTCTGCTGAAGGTAAAAGTCCATCGCTTAAACGTGCGATGACGACTCGACACCTTGTGATGCTCTCACTTGGTGGTGCAATTGGTACTGGTTTGTTTATGGGTTCAGGTGAAGTTATTTCACAAGCTGGGCCTTTGGGCGCTGTACTTGCCTACATTATTGGTGGTCTGATCGCTTACATGGTCATGCTCTGTTTGGGTGAGCTTGCCGTACATTTACCTGTTTCTGGCTCTTTTGGTGCTTTTGCGACAAATTATATTGGCCCGGGTACGGGTTATATGGTGTCTTGGATGTACTGGTTGGGCTGGTCTGCCACCTTAGGTACAGAATTTACTGCGGCTGCTATATTGATGCAGGAATGGTTTCCACAAACCTCTATTTGGCTATGGACACTGATCTTTGCAGCTGGCGTACTGATCTCTAATTTAAGCTCTACACGTGCATTCGCAGAGTCAGAATTTTGGTTATCCATGGTGAAAGTTGCAACAGTGTTGATTTTCATCATCCTTGGTTTTGCCTGCATCTTTGGTTTCGTCCCTTTCCAAGGCTATGAATCAGCTCCAATGTTCCACAATCTGACTGAACATGGTTGGCTGCCAAATGGTTTGTTCCCACTGTTTGCCACGCTATTGATCGTGAACTTTGCCTTTAATGGTACGGAGATGATTGGTATCGCTGCAGGTGAAACTGAAAACCCTGAAAAGAATGTGCCTAAAGCCATTCATGCTGCGGTATGGCGCTTAATCATTTTCTTTGTCGGCACTATTATCGTCATCAGTTCCCTGTTGACCTATACCGATGCAGGTTTAAATGTCGGTGGACATGGAGGCTTAAGTAGTAGCCCATTCGTTTCCGTATTTAACCTGATGGGCATTCCCTATGCAGAAGACTTAATTCGTTTCGTCATTATTACAGCTTTACTGTCTACAGCTAACTCTGGTTTATATGCTGCATCGCGTATGATGTGGGCACTGTCTGCACAAAAGCAATTGCCACGCGCTTTCGGCAAATTAAGCAAAACAGGTGTGCCTTATATTGCTGTATTGGTCACTATGATCGGTGGTTTACCAGGTCTATTGTCAGAACAATTTGGCGCAGATGTGATCTTCAAGAACTTGATGGGGGTTGCCGCTTTCACCATGGTGATCGTGTGGATGAGTATTTGTTGGAGTCAATTTAACTTCCGTCGCCAATGGCTGAAACAAGGTCATAGCGTGTCAGAACTTAAATTCCGTACACCATGGTTCCCACTGGTTCCAATCCTGGGCTTTGTCTGCTGTACCGCAACAGGTTTAAGTATGGCTGCAGATCCTGAAATGCTTTCAGGCTTTATTGGCTGTCTGATCTTTATGGCGGCGTGTTATGCAGGTTATTATTGGTTATATCACGATAAATAAAATAGTTAAGGTGGCTCATTAGCCACCTTTTTTTATGAAACTATTTCTCTTCCCTATGAGAGAAAAATTAGGGTTTCCATATAAATTCAAAAATGATTTGTGGGAGCAGTTTAATCCACAAAAACCACTGTACAGATTATAATTTAAGGAAATCGTTCAACTGCTTTTCGTTAATGAATTTTTATTCTCGCTCAACACCAAGATATAATCCCATACTTTCAACTCCAATGAGTCCTTTTCGGATTTTGCCCCTTTAGAAAAATTAGCTAAAAGACACGCAGCTACTATTGCTAGAAATATTTGGATAGATACTCTCAAACTTGTATTAGATATTAATTCAACAAAAGTAAAGTTAAAAACTATTAATGAAAGTGGCAAAAGCACCCGACTTGAATTCATCTGTTTTTTAAATTCAGGAAAATCACGATTAATAACCAATAAATCTTGTTTGTCTTTACTCCACAACATTGGCTCAAAACATACATCCAATTTTTTTTTCTAATTTTTCAAGTTCTACATCATCACTAGACAACTGATATCTTCGAACCTTTAAGATTAAATATAATTTAAAAAAGCTCTGGATATCTAAAAAATAATGAGAATCTTCTAAAGATTTGAGGTGATTATACGTAATTCTACTTTCTCCATCTAAATCCCTAAATAAAAGTTCATCAATAATTCTTTCAAACTCTGATTTACTAATATACGAAGAAAAATTATTTGGATAAACTTCAAACCAATGCAAATAATTCAATAAAACTATATAGAATCTTTCATGGACTTTGCCCACATTAAATTGATTGATTTCAAATAAAATTCCAGAAATAAACTCATTAAAATTATTTTTCATTAAAAAAATTCTGTTTTTGTTTCATTTATATACATTTAGAATATAACAATGAAACTCTATTTTGACAAATATAGATGGGCTATGTACTATACACCCACCTCAAAACGTCCCTATCGTCTAGAGGCCTAGGACATCGCCCTTTCACGGCGGTAACCGGGGTTCGAATCCCCGTAGGGACGCCAATTTTTCTGTCAGTTCTGACAAACTTAAAGTTTATTTATCTATAATTTATATTAATTGATTGCATCATCATTGCATTCTTCTCTACAATTACTCGCTTCATTATTTGATTCTCCTTTTTCTCTATGCAGTCATCTCATTCTCCGAATGATGCTTCGCATCAGGGCAATTCTGCGCCGTTAAAACGCGCTATGAGTACTCGACATCTGGTGATGATTTCGCTTGGCGGCGCAATCGGTACTGGTTTATTTCTTGGTTCGGGTGAAGTCATTGCACAAACGGGGCCTGTAGGTGCCATTATTTCGTATTTTTTAGGCGGTATTATCGCCTATATGGTGATGCTTTGCTTAGGTGAGCTCGCTGTACATATGCCTGAATCTGGTTCATTTGGCGCTTATGCTAAACGCTATATCGGACCGGGTACGGGTTATACCATCACTTGGCTGTATTGGCTGACATGGTCAGTAACGCTAGGAACTGAATTTACCGCTGCTGCACTTTTAATGCAGGAATGGTTCCCAGACAGCTCTATGTGGATGTGGACTTTAATCTTTGGTGCTTTTGTATTCTGCCTGAATATGATTTCAACCAAATGGTTTGCCGAGTCTGAATTTTGGCTAGCCTTAGTCAAAGTGATTACCGTTGTTGCCTTTATTATTTTAGGTCTATTGGCCATTTTTGGTGTTCTAGGCTATCGAGGCTATGAAGCTGCACCGCTGTTTAGCAACCTCACTGCACAAGGCTGGTTCCCTGAAGGTTTGTTCCCAATTTTCGCTACAATGTTGATTGTTAACTTTGCATTCTCAGGTACTGAGCTGATTGGTGTTGCTGCGGGTGAAACCAAAGATCCAGCGAAAAATGTACCTAAAGCCATTAATACGGCGATTTTCCGCTTGTTGATTTTCTTTGTGGGTACCATTGTTGTTATTACTGCATTATTGCCACACCAAGAAGCCGGCTTATCTGCCGAAGGTGTAAGTAGTTCACCTTTCGTAACGGTATTCCAGCACATTGGTATTCCTTATGCAGAAGACATCATCCGCTTTGTGATTATCACAGCCCTACTTTCTGCTGCAAACTCAGGTTTATTTGCTGCATCTCGAATGATGTGGTCATTGTCCTATAGTAAGCAATTACCTGCGGTGTTCTCTAAAGTGAACTCACGTGGTATTCCTTATGTTGCGGTGATTGTGACCATGATCGGTGGTATGCCAGGCTTACTTTCTGAGCAATTTGCACCAGAAACCATCTTCAAAAACTTGTTAGGTGTTGCGGCATTTACCATGGTGGTGGTGTGGATGAGTATTTGTTTAAGCCAATTCAACTTCCGCCGTCAGTGGTATAAAGAAGGCAAAACTGCAAAAGATTTAGCTTTTGCTGCACCACTCTTCCCAATCGTGCCGATACTCGGTTTTGTATTTTGTCTTATTACCTGTATTAGTATGGTATTTGACCCAGAAATGTTAACTGGCTTTATCTGCTGTATGATCTTCATTGTGGCGTGTTATATCAGCTACTACACCTTGTATCACAACAAAGATTGATCTGCGTTGTCATACCAAACACGATAAAAGAGTAACTTCGGTTGCTCTTTTTTATGGCTATATTTTAATAAAAGTAGAATAAAAATCGATCCGTCGATGAGGTGCAATATGCAGATCATCTTTATCCATGGCATGAATCAACAGCAACAAACTGCACGTTCGCTCGAACAGCATTGGCTTGCACTGTTGTCTCAAGGCTTAAAGCAAAGCCATCAAGAGACTTTTTTATCATATATACAGCACCATATGCGCATGCCTTTTTATGGAGATTTACTCACGCGTTATCATTTGCAGAATATGCTTCAAGCCAGCACCTTGACGCCTCAAACGTGGCCACATTTTCCGTTTATCCATCGTACTGAACTCCCAGAAAAATCACCAAAAGTACTTGAGCATCACGCCGTACAAAACAATCTACCTGACATCACCCTTAATGATGCTATTGGATTAAGCCAATCATTCAAATCGATCACTGCACTTGGCAAAGATCTTGTCCTACGCGATTTTGCAGTTTTAATGAATTATTTCCCAAAATTACATGCCACACTTTTGCATAAATTTTTGGTCGAAACTTATCTCTATTTATCCAATCCACACTTTATTCAGGCAGTTCATACTCGTCTGCATGAGCAATTACATCAAACGAAACCCACCCTGTTGATTGCACATTCGCTAGGTAGCGTGATTGCGTATCATTTTTTACTGTTACATCCTGAACTCAACATACAGCGCTTTATCACCTTGGGCTCACCTTTGGCTTTTCGTGTCATCCAAGCCCACTTACCTCAGCCTTTACAGCGACCTGATGCAATTTCAGGCGATTGGTTAAACTTTTATTCACATGATGATTTTCTCAGCGCTTTTCCACTGAGTCAGGCACCATTTGATTTTCAACCCGCCATTATCAACCAGCAAATTCAGACATCGATTGAACACCCACACGATATTGCTGGATATTTAACGCATCCAGAAGTTATTGCTACAATCTTACAAGTGTTGAAAAAACCGACATAAATAATGTATTTTTCAAACATTTTTAGCAAATTGTTTTAATTTTATGCACTCAACAACAAAAACTGAATTTATTTATAGAAAAGCGTTTGACACCCCCCGATTTTCACCCTAATATACGCCCACCTCTGAAACGTCCCTATCGTCTAGAGGCCTAGGACATCGCCCTTTCACGGCGGTAACCGGGGTTCGAATCCCCGTAGGGACGCCAATTTTCAGAAGTACATTTTATTAAGTCCCTATCGTCTAGAGGCCTAGGACATCGCCCTTTCACGGCGGTAACCGGGGTTCGAATCCCCGTAGGGACGCCATTATTTAGTCTAAAAACTTAGACTGAAATAAACGGTTTTAAAATTTGCTTTCTGTACTGTCCCTATCGTCTAGAGGCCTAGGACATCGCCCTTTCACGGCGGTAACCGGGGTTCGAATCCCCGTAGGGACGCCATATTCGAGTTGGTTTTAATCACTCATTAAAAAGCTCAAGCATTGCGACTTGGGCTTTTTTATTGCCTTAATTTCTAAATATTTCTTTTAAAAGTTTTGAATCATAAATGGCCTTAGGGGCAATCACCTGCTCATTCAGCGGAATATTTTGACCATAGCGCTGCCGCATTAGACGCTGGACTTCATTTTGTTTTAAATCAAATTGTTTCAGTTGTTGTAATGGAGAAAGTTCGATTCCTAAAGCATGCTGATAAGCTTTCCAAACAATTTCAGAACAGTAAATTGCACGGTCATCCCATTCAAAATATATATCATAGGGTTTGCCCAAGTACTTTTCCGCATGTTGCACCAGCTTCGTTTTCTGCTGCACATTTAAGGGTTGTTTGAGCCTTTTCACCACATAGTGAGCATTCTCCCCACGTGCGATCCATTGATTTAAAGCGGTATATTGCACAGGTTGAATAGCTTCAAGCACCCAGGTTTGGTTATTTTTATTTACGATCATGCCCATGTGACTATAGGGCGAATGTGTGGCCTTTTGAATGCTTAAACTTTGTTGTGACTTTGAGATATGAAAAATAATATCTCCCGTCTGAAATACGGACTGGGCATAGAGGGCAGAACTGAGCCCCGAAAGAATGACTATTAATATTAAAATTTTAGACATTTTTATTGTAAGCAATATTGATATGAATGAAGGCAACCATAACATGGATGTATGCCGATTGCCCTGATTCTAAAAATTCAATGATTGATTAAGCCGACTTACGTGAATTGACTTGCCCTTTAATGACCGCTGTTAAATTTCCTTTAAGATATTTAAAAAACACTTTTAACGGTGAAAGTTTAGGATTTGGCTGTTTGCCTTCACCAATCGATTTAAACTGAGCGGCATACCAAATAATTTCCATAATCGCCATTTTATCAATCATCGGTATGCCAGTTTTAATTTTGTCCACACCGTAACGAACATCCTGCCCCGCCAATAAACGATCAGCCAAATCGACTTCTACAGCGAAAGGACGTGCAATACCAATAAAATCACAAGCTCCACTGTCTAGTGCAGCATTCATGCCTTGCACGGTTCTAAACCCGCCGGTAACCATTAATGCGCATTTCACTTCTTTACGGATATTGTCCGCGAAATCGAGGAAATACGCTTCACGAGCAATGGTACTGGCTTTACGTTTTTCTTCTTTAGCACCCGCCATCGCTGGCGCTTCATAGGAACCGCCCGAGATTTCAATCATATCAATCCCTGCGGCATCGATTGCCTTAAAGACCTCAATCACATCTGCTTCGCTAATTCCGCCGCGTTGGAAATCAGCAGAATTTAGTTTGACTGAAATAATAAAATCATCTGTCGTCGCAGCACGAACTGCCTTATAGATTTCAAGCAAAAAGCGCATGCGATTTTCATTTGAACCGCCCCACTGATCTTGACGTTTATTGGTCAGTGGCGACAAGAACTGACTAATTAAATAACCATGCGCACCATGCAATTGCACGCCTTCGAAGCCTGCCTTTTCACAAATGTGTGCAGCACGTGCAAAACGCTGAATGATATCTAAAATTTCATCTTCACGAAGTTCGCGCGGTGTTCCAAATGTTGTAGCTAACATCGGGCTAAATGGTACAGCAGACGGCGCAACCGTTTCTTTATTTAAACCTTTAGGACATTGACGACCCGGATGTGAAAGTTGAACCAATTGCACCATGCCGTGCTTTTTCCCTAGCTCAGCCCACTGTGTTAACTGCGCCAAATCTCGCTCTGTTTCAACGACAACAACCCCCGGCTCATTTTTAGCACGAAAATCCACCATGACATTACCCGTAATGGCACAGCCTAAACCACCTTTCGCCCAAGCTTCATATAATCCAAAATGTAAGTGATTGGGTTGGCCTGCGGTATTGGCCAATGCTTCACTCATTGCACCTTTAATGATGCGATTTTTAAATGTGGTATTACGAATTTTAAAGCTTTCAGCTAAATGGCTCATGACAATGTCCAAAATGAAATAATAAGTCCTGAGTATTTACTCTAATTATTATTTTCTAAAGGTCAAGGATATTTTGACAATGACACTTGTCAAAATATCCATAAGTTTGATTTTAGTATTGGCTGGCTTCAATTAATTTACGGGTATAGTCCGTTTGTGGTCGTGCAAATAGATCTGCGGTGTCTTGAAATTCCATGACTTTGGCATGTCGCAGTACCAACACTTTTTGGCACAAGGCTTTGACCACGTGTAAATCGTGACTGATAAATAAATAACTCATATTAAATTCTTGCTGCAAACGCCGTAGTAGCTTCACGATAGCTTTTTGTGTCGTCCGATCTAGTGCCGATGTGGGTTCATCGAGAATCAGCAGTTTAGGACGTAATACCAACGCACGTGCTAAGGCGACTCTCTGCCGTTGCCCACCCGATAATTCATGTGGATAACGCTGCTTAAATGAGCTGGCTAATTCGACTTTCTGCAAAGCTTCATCTATACGCTGTACAATTTCATTTGCAGATAAATGCTGTAAGACCAAACCTTCGCCAATGGTTTGCTCTACATTTAGCCGTGGATTTAAACTACTGAATGGATCTTGAAAGACAATTTGAAATTCACGACGTAAAGGTCTGAGCTGTTTTTCTGAAAGTTGATGGATGGCGTGTTGATTTAACATAATTTCGCCATCACTTTTTATGAGCCGAGCAATAGCCAATGCTAGGGAGCTTTTCCCAGAACCACTCTCTCCAACAATACCGATCGACTCACCTTCAGCCACTGTTAAATCCAAAGCCTCTACCGCAACGACATAATCTTTGATGCGGTTCAATAAGCCTTGTTTGACTGGGAACTTCACTCCTAATTTGTGTAATTTTAAAAGTGTCTGCGTTTGTGAAACCTGTATTGCTACACCAAAATCATGGTCTAACAGATTTTGGGTATACGCCTGCTTCGGTTGCTCAAAAATTTCCTGAACATCTCCTTGTTCCACCACTTGTCCACGATTCATCACAATCACATGTTCGGCATAGCGCTTGACCAAATTCAGGTCATGGCTAATTAAAATCATGGCCATATTACGCTGCTGTTGTAGCGACTTTAATAAATTTAAGATTTGCGCTTGCAAAGTGACATCTAAAGCCGTGGTTGGCTCATCAGCGATTAAAATATCAGGATCTAAGGCCAATGCCATGGCAATCATGACACGTTGTCGCTGCCCCCCAGATAACTCATGTGGGTATCGTCTTAACTTATCTTCAGCATCAGGAATACCAACATCATTTAATAATTCTATAACCCGCTGCCGAGTTTTTGCCTTCGACCATCCCTGTAACAACAGTGACTCACCAACAATCTTTTCAACCCGATGTAAGGGATTTAAGGCCGTCATCGGCTCTTGAAAAATCATGGCAATTTTCTGTCCACGAATGTTTCGGTGCTGCTCAGGACTCAGTCCAAGAATATTTTGTCCATTCAGGCTGACGCTGCCTGTGACCTGCAGATCACTTGGCAACAAACCGAGTATAGCTAGGCTGCTAATCGATTTACCTGAACCGCTTTCTCCAACAATGGCTAACGTTTCACCTGCATGCAATTTAAAATTCAGGTCTTCAACCAAGACCTGTGCTGCATGTGAAATATGTAAATGTTCCACCTCTAACACGATGGGATGTACATTAACTTGATGATTATTGACGTCTAGGATCGAATGCATCACGTGTCGCCTCCCCAATGTAGATCAATAAAGACAGCACGATCGCTAAGGTAAAGAATCCCGATAAGGCAAGCCATGGTGCATTCAGATTGTTTTTCCCTTGAAGCAATAACTCACCTAAGGATGCTGCATCGGGCGGTAAGCCATACCCTAAGAAATCCAAGGCTGTCAGTGCAGTAATATTTGCCGTAAGCATGAAAGGTAGCTGTGAAAGACTGGAACTCATCGCATTTGGTAAGATATGCCGAAACATAATGGTGCTATCTGTAACACCAAGACTCCGTGCTGCACGTACATAATCAAAATTACGAGCACGCAAAAACTCTGCACGAACCAAGCCGACTAAAGTGGGCCAGCCAAACAACAGCATAATGACAAAGAGCCAATACACACTCGGCGTAAACATGCTGACCAAAATCATCACCATGAATAGCATCGGTAGTCCACCCCAGACTTCCAAAATTCGTTGACCAATGAGGTCCAGCCAGCCACCATAATAGCCCTGTATCGCCCCAACGATGATGCCCAATATGGCTGAAGCGAAGGTTAATGCAAAGCCAAACAGGAGCGACACACGTAATCCATATAAAATACGTGCGAGCACATCACGTCCTTGGTCATCGGTACCGAGCCAATTTTGTGCAGTCGGTGCAGATGGCACAGGCACAGCCAACTCTAAATTCGGTGTTTGATAGGAAAATTTAATCAGTGGCCATACAGCCCATCCTTTATCATCAATCAGTTGCTGTACCACAGGATCTTTATAATCTGCCTCAGTTTCAAATACGCCACCGAAAGCAGTTTCTGGATAACTTTTTAATACGGGAACGTATAAAGAATCATCGTATTTGACCAAGAGCGGTTTATCATTGGCAATAAACTCGACAGCTAATGACAACATAAAAATCAAGGCAAAACTGATAAAGCATGTAAAGCCTAATTTATTTTCTTTAAAACGTTGAAAACGTGCTTGCATGATCGGAGACATTATTTTGCCACCTGCGAATCAAAATTAATTCGTGGATCAATCATTTGATACATGACATCACTGATCAATCTTAAGATCAGCCCCATCAAGGTAAAAATAAACAAGGTGCCAAAAATGACTGGATAATCACGCTGTACGATGGCTTCAAATCCCAACAATCCCAGACCATCTAAATTGAAAATAATTTCAATAAATAGATTTCCCACAAAGAAGATCCCAATCAATGCTTCTGGTAGACCCGCAATGACTATGAGCATTGCATTACGAAATACATGCCCATACAGCACACGTGATTCAGTCAAACCTTTAGAACGAGCAGCAAGAACATATTGCTTATTCAGTTCTTCCATAAAAGAGTATTTGGTCAGATAAGTTAAGCCAGCAAAACCACCAATCACCATGGCAAACAAAGGCAACGCCATATGCCAAAAATAATCTGCAATTTTGCCAAATACACTTAACTCAGTAAAATTCTCTGAAACTAAACCTTGTAGAGGAAACCACTGAAAATATGAACCACCTGCAAAAAATACAATGAGTAAAATGGCAAAGGCAAAAGCAGGAATGGCGTAGCCGATAGCCAATAAAATAGACGTACTTTTATCAAATAACAGACCATGTTGACGGGCTTTTTTAATACCTAATGGAATAGACACCATATAGATCAGCAAGGTACTCCATAAACCAAGGGATAAGGATACAGGCAGCTTTTCCCAAAGTAGCTCGGTCACAGGCTTATCTTTAAAAAAACTGGTACCAAAATCTAGCGTCACATACCCCTTTAACATCAGCCAAAAGCGTTCGAATAATGGCTTATCGAAACCATATTGCGCTTCGATTTTTGCCACCATTTCTTCACTTAGGCCTTTAGCACCTTGGTATTTACTGCCTGTCGTCGCAACTTCACCACCACCTGTGTTTCCCATACCTTGAAAGGATTCTGCTTGCTGTATAGCTTGCTCAACAGGTCCTCCCGGTGCAATCTGAATCACGACAAAGTTAATCAGTAAAATGAAAAACAATGTTGGAATAATCAGGAGCAATCTTTTTAAAATATATGTGCCCATGTTGCTTTCACATTCCTTGTCATTCAGGTGTATTTATTGCTGCCGTAAATATTGTGTTATTTGCTTGGCTTGAGCTGCATCACTCCACCAATAGTCAATCCCTACAGAAAGTTTAGGTTTGACATAAGGTTGCTTATACATATGCCAATAGGCAAACCAGTTTTCACTTTGCCCAAACATTGGAATTTGATAATAACCCGCTCTAAGCAGGCGGTCTAAAACACGCGTACGAACAATCAATTCCTCCCGATTTGGAGCATTGATCACCTGTTGAATGAGCTTATCAATCACAGGATTTTTAATCCCTGCATAATTATAATTACCCACTTGATCGGCTGCTTGACTGCCCCAAAGTTGAGCTTGCTCACCTGCTGGAGTGAGCGATTGAGGCATTTCATCCACGATCATATCAAAGTCAATATTTCGCATACGCTCGGTGTATTGCGGCCCATCGACTTGTCGTAATAACACCTGAATACCTAAACGTTTCAAATTTCGTATAAATGGCATTAAGGTTCGCTGCAAATCTTGTTGCTGAATCAAAAGTTCAAATTTCACAGGCCGAGATTTTGCATCCACCAATCTGCCGTCTTGATAACGATAACCCGCATTCAATAACAGTTGGCGTGCATGCAGCAGATTTTTTCGATTAAATCCACTGCCATCAGAAATGGGATATTGCCAATTGGATAAGACCCCCTGTCTTTGAATAGGATCAAGTTGCGATAACATCGGTTTTAAAATATCCAACTCTTGGGTAGAGGGTTTCCCCTTCGCTTCTAGCACACTATTACTAAAATAACTCTGCAAACGCTGATACTGCCCATAAAATAATGCTTTATTTTGCCATTCAAAATCATAAGCATAGGTTAAAGCTTGTCGAAAGCGAATATCACTAAATGGCGCACGACGAGTATTAAATACGAGACTTTTTGTGGGAATCGGTCGTTCATGTTTAAAGCGATATTTGACAATTTTACCGTCTTTAAAAGCAGGAAAATTGTACGCTCCCACCCAATTACGTGCAGTCTTTTCCTCATATAACGTAAATTGACCTGCTTTAAAGCCTTCAAAGGCAATGTCAGGACTGCGGTAATATACATATTTCAGATGGTTAAAATTATATCGACCACGATTAACAGCTAAGTTCTGCCCCCAATACTCAGGATTGCGCTTGTAGCGAATACTCCTACCTGCATCGATCGTCTCAATTGTGTAAGGGCCTGAGCCTAATATGGGCTGCAATGTAATTTGAGTAAAATCTTTTTTTGCCCAATCTTTTTTGGAATAAATCGGCATTTGCGCCAAAATCATGGGCATATCAGTGTTGTGTCCAGATTTAAAACTCATCCTCACCTGATATTTAGATAAAACATCTGTTTTGTCCAAATCCGCTAAGTACATTTGTAGACCGGGATTTGATTTAGTTTGAAAGGTATCAAAACTAAATTTAACGTCTTCAGCAGTGAGTTCAGAACCATCACTAAACCGTGCTTTTGGGTTTAAATGAAAAATAACAAAATTAGTTTTTTTCGGGTCAAATGTCACCTTTTCGGCAAGCAATGGATACATCACACCCGGTTCATCTAAAGATGAACTCATCAAGCTATCAAAAAGATAATTGATACCTTCAACAGAACGCCCTTTTCCATTCATGCTGTTTAAATTATCAAAACTCCCAATACTCGAGGTCGTGATATATCCCCCTTTATTGGCAAGAGGATTGGCATAGGGCATTGCCTGTAATTGATGATATTGAGGGCTACTATGTATGGCAAGAAAAGGCGTGGTCTGCAACGCAGCCCACGCCCCTGTTGAAAGTATGCTCAAAGTCACACCAAACACGTAACGCGAAGTTGAAGCAGAATACATTCAACTTAACTCCTTAATGTTTGGACTCAGTTTGGTACTTTAATGACTTCACCAATACGTAACTGAGCAGACGGTTGTATATCATTCATTTCAGCAAGTTTTGATGTATCAAGTCCATAACGGCTTGCTAAACCAATCAATGTATCGCCGCGTTTAATACGGTATTCACTGATAGTTTTAGGGACTTGTAAATTTTGACCGACACGAAGCCCAGCACGCGGATTCAAGTTATTTAATTCAGCCAATGCTGCCACAGTTAAACCTGTCCGACTAGCAATCGAATTTAAAGACTCGCCTGATTTCACAGTATAGCTTTCAGTATTTGTTGGTTTCACATTGCTCGTAGAGGATTTAGCTTCCGTTTTTTTGGTTTCAGTTGCTTTACTAGCTACATCAGCAGGTAGTTCACCATCTACTTTTAAACGCTGCCCTACACGAATCGCACTATTGGTATTTAGGCCATTTAATTCAGCTAAATAACGTAATTGAAGATGATATTTCTTCGCAATCACACCCAATGTTTCACCTGATTTCACCACATGAATATCGGTCGCATCAACGGAATTCGTTCGTGTATTGGTTTTGCTTTCAATTTTGGTCGCCTCAGCTTTGGTTTCTACTTTAACCGGTGCGACATCACCTGTTAATTTTAATTTCTGCCCAACGCGTAGACCAGAACTACGCTCTATACCATTTAAATTTGCGACATAGTCCATGCCTAAATCATAGCGACTAGCAATGCCTGTCAGTGTATCGCCAGACTGCACCACATATGTATCCGGAACAGTTGAACTTGCAGGAACTTTAATGCTTTGCCCAGCCATCAGCCCACTATTTACCGACATATCATTTAGACTCGCCAATTCTGACAAACTGATTTTTGACCGCGTCGCAATACTGTAAAGGGTATCACCACGCTGCACTTTATAGCTTTCAACTTTATACGCAGGATCAACTTTGACATTTTCAATGCGATTCACGACTTTGCTTTCGAGCTTCTCAACTTCTGCTACAGCTTGTAATGGCACATTAATTTTTTGTCCCACCATCAAGCTACTGCCAGCCGTTAAACCAGTTGTTAAATCTGCCAACTCTTGATTTGACAGCGCATAACGATCTGCAATGAGTTTTAGATATTCACCACGTTTTACCGTGTAGGATTTGGTTTGAACTTTTGCAGATTTTTCGACAACTTGAGCTGCTTTCTTGTCAGCTTCCAATTTTGCTTTAGATGCTGGCGTTTCTTTTAAGGATAATTTCTGCCCAACATATAAACCACTCGTGGTGGTTAAACCATTGTAATCGGCGAGTTGCTTCGTACTTAAACCAAATTGACTCGCAACAGCTGTAAGACTGTCATTTGCTTTCACCACATAGCTATCTGCGATAGGCTTAGCTTTCGATTCTTCATTATTTTGCACAATCGGTTTCGCATCATATAAATAGATGGTCGTACCGACATACAAGGTCGAATCTGGCGAAATTTGGTTCCAAGCTGCAATATCACGCCAATTCACGCCATTTTTCATCGCGATCAACGCTAATGTGTCGCCCGCCAAAACTGTATAAGTACTGCGTTTACCTTTAGGTGGTACAACTACAATTTCAGAATCTGTACGAATGACATTTTTACCTTGGTTGCGTTTGGCTTCTTCGGAATCTGCACCTGTATTTTCAGCCACGCTTTTCGGGTAAGAGAACCCTTTCGTCAGTTCTTTACCTTGTTGGTCTGCAATTGACTGACTGGTCTGAATCGCAGTCAACTTAATCTTGCCATCATAAGGATCGACAATTTCAGTGCCTTTCGGCGCAATAGCTTTAATTTCCTGAACGACTTCTTCTTGTTCTGCTTTAGTCGCTACTGGTTTTAATACCTCATCGACTGTTTTGGTCTCACCTTCAGCTTTAATAGCCGCCATGATTTGCTCACGCTCATTTGCGCTGAGTGGTGGCTCGACAGATACGGCTTTCACAGGCGTCGAAGGTGTTACAGCGACTGGAATACGCGGCGCACTTGGAATATCACTATTCGATGCAAATGCAGCCAAAGCAGATGATCCTATTGGCGTTTTGCCTTTCGTTCCTGATGGAACACTCGGCGTTACCGTTGTAGCGACTACAGGTGGTTTGGCAGAAGCTGTCACTGTCGGCTGTGTTTTAAGCGTAGGTGGCGTCACTTTAGCGGGCTGAATAGTTTTACTATTTAATTCCGGCGGAGTAACACGTGACGGTGTTATTTCAACATTATTTTTTGGTAAGTTATAAGTTGAATTACTTGCCCAATAACCTGATGAACCACCTGATTGTAATTTTTTCAAACGTGCATCAACTGATGGACTCACATCCGCAGGAATTAAAATCCGCATTGGGCTGCTGCTATCAATCACATCGCCACGATGACCAGGGTTTAGTGCATAGAGTTCTGCACGGCTTAAACCGGTAATAGATGCAATTTCATTTAAATTTGCAGGCCCTACAGCCACTTCACGAAAGTGTGGACGGTTGGCAATTGGTGGCAAACTTACGCCATAGGCACTTGGATTTTTAATAATTTGAGCAACAGCCAAGAAACGTGGGACATAGTTCATGGTTTCTTGGGGCAGTTTTAGCGACCAATAATCCGTTGGCAAACCTGCCGCACGGTTACGGTTAATCGCCTGTTGAATGCGGCCCGGCCCTGCATTATATGCAGCCAAAGCCAATTCCCACGAACCGAACTGGTTATGTAGCGCACCTAAAAACTCATAAGCTGCACGCGTTGATTCCACTACGTCACGACGACCATCATACATTGAGGTTTGTTTTAAGCCGTAAATACGTCCAGTACTTGGAATAAATTGCCATAAGCCCGCTGCGGCTGCACTTGAGGTTGCTGCTGGGTCATAAGAACTTTCAATCACTGGTAATAACGCCAACTCAGTCGGCAAACCACGACGTTCTGCTTCTTTAACCGTGTGATATAAATAACGGGACGCACGCGCACTTAAACGATCAATATATGGTTGACGTGAAATAAACCAACCACGCTGCGCTTCAATTCGCGTATCCCAGTGGTTCAAATCCATTTTGAAACCCACAGTCATACGCTTCCAGACATCACCATGCTTCAGTACTAAAAGGCGATCGCCTTCTACGGCACGCATGTCTGTTGCAGAAAGTAAATCTTCGAGTGAATCTAAACTATTGGCATCGAGAAAGTTTGAGCCAACTTGTTTACTTGCTGAGTTCTGCTTAGTCGTTTGCGATGAAGAACAGCCCGTCAGACCAAGAGCTGCGAGCGCAGAACCCAAGACTGTAAATTTAAAAATTTGTGGTAACGTAGGCTGCCAGACAGTCGCAGTTGATTTATACATAAAAAAATCCAGACAACTCATATAAAATTTATTTTTTAGATATGCCATTGTAGTGAAGCAGAACACAGACACAAGGCGTTAATTTAACGCTATTTCAGTATAAATGTTACAAGAAATTAAAAAAATCGCCAGAAATGGATTTCTCTCTGTCATTTGCGTTATACAATATACGGTTCTGAATGCTTGTTTTTCTCCGGATTTGATTTATGTCTCAAACAATCACGCTTTATGTTGATGGTGCATGTAAAGGCAACCCTGGCTTAGGGGGTTGGGGGGCGTATATCATCCGTGAAACTGGAGAAGAAAAACTCTGCGGTGGTGAAGCTGAAACCACCAATAACCGTATGGAATTGACTGCGGCAATTGAAGGTATTCAACACTGTCCGACCGATGCAAAACTGATCATTTGGACAGACTCTAACTATGTCAAACAAGGCATTACCGAATGGATTCATGGTTGGAAAAAGAAAAACTGGAAAGATGTTAAAAATCCAGATCTGTGGAAATTACTGGATGCAACTTGTCAGGGTCGGGAAATTGAATGGAACTGGATTAAAGGACATGCAGGCCATCCGGGAAATGAAATGGCTGATCAATTGGCCAATCTAGGCGCTGAAAAAACCCTCGAACACATCAAACAAGCGGCATCATCTACAGCTGAAGTACCTAAAAAAAAAGCTGAACCTGACTGGCTATTAAATGATCCATTTGGACTTGAATTTGCTGATAGCGAGGATGAAGCAGAAGAAATCTCAGCCGAGTCAGCTATTGACGCAGAGCAGATTGATGACATTACGATAGAACAACAAGCAACAAACACGGCATCAACGTTGAATCCAGATGCTTCTACACAGTCTAAGCAAGCTGCTGAAATCCATCCAATGATTGTCATTACACCAGCAACTGTCGATGTATCTGGCCCACGACAATTAATTTTGGATACGGAAACCACAGGTTTCTATTTCCAAGATGGCGACCGTATTATTGAAGTCGGTGCAGTGGAAATGATTAACCGCAAACTGACCGGTAGCTCAATTCATATTTATATCAACCCGCAAAAACCTGTCGGTGAATCTGAAAATATTCACGGAATCAGTGATGACTTTCTAAAAGACAAACCACTGTATGCTGAAATTGCTGATGTCTTATTTGACTATCTAAAAGGCGCAGAAATCATTGCGCATAACGCAACCTTCGATATGAACTTCCTTGATATGGAGTTCAAACGTGCCGGTTTTGTGGCCTTATCTGAAGTTTGCGAAGTCACCGATACCTTGGCTATGGCCAAAGCCAAGCATCCAGGCCAGAAAAACTCACTCGATGCATTAGTGCGTCGTTACGAAATTCCACAACGTGACCGTACCTTCCATGGTGCCTTACTCGATGCGGAAATTCTGTCTGACGTATACCTAGCAATGACGGGTGGTCAGGTATCCTTTGATATCGATGCCCTGACCCACTCGCAAAATGAAGATAGTTCGCAAACCCGCGCCGCTGTTGAAATAGAATTACCCGTGATTTTACCTTCAGCCGATGAACTTGAAGCCCATGAGACATGGGTCAAACAATTTGAAGAAAAACATGGTACACCTTGCCTTTTTGCGAAATAAAATCTAAATTTCGTGTTACTTTTTGTATATAAACAATTCTTACATACGCTATAGTAAAACCATAAACATGGACCGCCTTAAGGGGCGGTTAATAAACAAGATAAAACATCTAGGAAAGGTGCAGATACATGTCTTACCAAACCTCTATCCATTTTGATCCAACGGCTTTGCTGATAATAAAAAATGAGGTTGATAACTCAATCAAGTTAGTCGAATCAGCAGTCAGCACCTTAGTTGAAGATCAAACTTTACCTTTCGGGATTGATGATGCACTGATTCAATTTGAACAATGTGCTCAAGTACTAGCTTTAGTTGATATGCCAAGTTTGGCAAAAATCGCTCAATATTCAGCAGAGTTAATGCGCAAGATCATGGGGAACCCTGCGCAAATTAACACTCAAGATGTCATCGCACTGAGCGAAGGCACGACCATGCTGAAACGCTACATCGAATTTATCTGCCTGCGTGAAGTTAAAATTCCACAGTTCCTGCTGGACAGTCTAAATCGTCTAGAGCTGTCTTTAGGAAAACCTTTAACGTCGGAAGGCCAACACATTGAGTCCCTACTCGATTGTATTACCCCTGACTTTGACCTACCTCAAGCGCCTGCACTTGAAAAATCAAAATACGTTCACCGTCTGTATAAGTTGGCGTTGAATAAATTGATTAAACAAGAAGAAACTGAGCTGGATTTGCAAGCGATTAAATTGGTCGGTACGTATTTAGCAGGTCTTTCAGACAAATATCCAAGCAAACAATACTGGAACTTGGTTTTTGTTGCATTTAATCAAATTGATCAAATCTTAATTACCGATGCTCGTTTACGTACCTTGGTAAGCATTGAACGCAATATAGCTCAATATTTTGCAGGAACTGAGCGCTTTAAAGCATCCATTTCTGATTTAGCCAATGTCTTAAGTCTAAGCATTAGCCAAGAAGATGACATTTCTCATCATATTCGTGGCAAGTTAAATATCGGTGAAGACCTTCTTACCGACACCCAATTGCAAGTTTTCAGTCGTCATTTATATGGTCCTGACTTCGAAACCATGCATACCATTGGTGAATTGGTTACGACTGAAATGACACAAATTCGTAATGATATTGAATTTAACTATCAAAATATGACGCCTGAAAAAACCCAAGAACTTCAAGCGAAATTGAACGAATTGGCAAATATTTTCAAAGTCTTGAACTTAAATGAAGCGTATAACGACCTGTCGCGTCAAGCTGCGTCATTAGGTAATGCTGAGATTTTACAAGATGAAAGCTTTGCCCAGCAGTTGATGAACAATATCTTGTCTGCCATGAACTCGATTGGTGTGCTTGAGCGTCATCACACTTCTAGCCGCTTACAACTTCGTGTGAATAATATGAATATTTCACTCGACCGTTTAGATGAAGCACACGCTGCTCTGTTAAATGAGACCAAGGTTTTAATTGATGCTGCTAGCCAATCTTTGGTTCAGTATTTACAAAACCAAGATTTGACACAACTTGAAGCGACTGCAACTCAATTCCGTGAAATTGGTGGTGCAATGTTGTTCCTCAATGCAGATGCAGCTCAAAATGCGCTGAATTCAACAGCTCAATTCATTGTGAAACGAGTTGAATCTTCAACAGCGATTGATGCAAATGAAGTGAATCAAGCATTAGATTCATTGGCAAGCGCAGATATGTTGATTGACAATTTAAAGAACAAACAACCTGTTTTACAGGGCATGTTTAAGGTAGCATTGGACAGTAGCGAAAAACTGAAATCAGCAGCAGCCTAATGTCTAAATTATCACTTGCGTATATCTTCAAACAACAGCAATTGCTGGTCGATGAAAACTTTCAACTTCCCGAAGTTGAACAACTCGCAAGTGATTTAAATATTGGCACGGGTGATCGAGTGATTGCCCGTGACCTACTTGAAAATGAGCCTATTCCTGATGGCTTACAACTCATCCCTATTCGCCAGCTTCTACAATTGTGGAATGTTCAACAATTTGAACAAGCCAGCCGTGCTATTCAACTCTTAGAATGGCGTCGTAATCATAAATTTTGTAGCCACTGCGGCACAGCAACTCAAGTCCATGCCACAGAATACGCCATGGTTTGTCCCACTTGCGGTTATCACCAATACCCTCGTGTCAATCCTTGTGTCATTACCGTCATTACCCGTGGTGAAGATGAAATCTTATTGGCAAAAAATGCAAAAAATGTCCGTGCCATGTATGGACTGATCGCGGGTTTTGTTGAAGTCGGTGAAACTTTAGAAGAAGCGGTTCGTCGTGAAACTGAAGAAGAAGTGGGTTTAAAGGTCAAAAATATTCAATACTTAGCCAGCCAACCTTGGCCCTTCCCAAGTAATTTAATGATCGCCTTTAAAGCAGAATATGCTGCTGGTGAACTTCAATTACAAGAAGAAGAAATCAGTGATGCAGCTTTCTTTAAATTTGATGCATTACCTGAAATTCCTTTCAAAGGCAGTATCGCCCATTCGATGATTATGCATGTCATTCATGGTTCTGCTGTTGCAGATGATACCCAGGCATGGTTATAAGCTACTGCTTTTGAGGAACTTAGAAATAAAAAAAGCCGCCTCAGTGCGGTTTTTTTTATTTCTCGCTAATCATGTGTATTCGCTGAATATTTAAATGATTGAATATTTTTTATCCACAAGATAGTCGATTTATTCTATTTTTAAATTCAAATTAAAATAACTTATCCACAATATTAAATTCAAAATAATGACGAAAAATAAATCCATCTGCAAAAGATAAAATATAAAAATCTAATATAAATAAATAAGATAGGAAATTTATGAAACTAAATTTAGCAATTCGGTTGCTTATTTTTAAATGAACTAAATAGTTTAGTAAGTTTATGGCAGATAGTACTTTATTTAATCAAATAATTATGTTAAAAATGCGTTTAAGAAATAGTAATTAACGATAAATAGATCGGAAAGAATATCTATGAAAGTCGTGCAAGAAGAAAACTTATCACAAGTTGACCATCACATGGAATCTCGATATCAAATCGAGCCAATGTCCTGCTTATTTTTTATGTTAGGTATGCTGATTTGTGCATACGTGTTACATACTTTTATTTTTTAATCTATTCAATAAAAAAACCGGCATTTGCCGGTTTTTTTATGCCTTTAGGATTATGCGTTGCGTTTTGCAAAGTCATCCATAAAGTTAACCAGTGCTTGAACGCCTTCTAGCGGAACAGCATTATAAATACTTGCACGCATACCACCCACTGAACGGTGACCAGCTAAATTCAGCAAGTGGTTTTCTTCAGCTTCTTTCAAGAATTGTTTTTCCAATTCTGGATTCGCCAAAGTAAATGGTACGTTCATGATTGAACGGAATTCTTTTGCAATTGGATTTGCATAGAAATCGCTTGAATCAATATAACCATAAAGTAATTCAGCTTTTGCCATATTCGCTTTATAAATTGCGTCTACACCGCCCTGCTCAAGTAACCATTCAAAAACGAGGCCAGATAAGTACCATGCATAAGTTGATGGTGTATTCACCATTGAACCATTTTTCGCTTGAGCTGAATATTTCAAGATACTTGGAATATCTGCTTTCGCTTGATCCAATAAATCATCACGAATAATCACTAAAGTTAAACCAGCCGGACCAATATTTTTCTGAGCGCCTGCATAAATTAAACCGAACTTAGAGACGTCTAATGGTGCAGATAAAATGCTTGATGAAAAATCGGCAACCAATGGCTTGTCTGTTTCAGGAATGTTGGCAAACTGAAGACCACCAATAGTTTCATTATCTGCATAATGCACATAAGCCGCATCATCAGATAAGTTCCAAGTGCTTTGATCAGTAATCGCAAGTTTACCGTCAATGGTGGTACCCGCTTCAACAACATTAATGTCGCCATAACGCTGTGCTTCTTTCAACGCTTTTTCAGACCAAATACCAGTGTGGATATAGTCTGCTTTGCTGTTTTTACCCAATAGGTTTAATGGGATCGCAGAGAATTGAAGTGATGCGCCACCTTGAAGGAATAACACTTTATAGTTGTCTGGAATATTCATCAGCTTACGAAGATCAGCTTCTGCTTTCTCTGCCACAGCGACATAGTCTTTACTACGGTGGCTCATTTCCATGATCGAAAGGCCTTTGCCTTGCCAGTCAAGCATTTCAGCTTGAGCTTTTTCTAAAACGGCAGTGGGTAATGCAGCAGGACCAGCACAGAAGTTGTACGCGCGCATGAGTTTTCCTTTCAAAGTGAAACACAATAAAATGATGGCATTTAACCATATCTGACGCGTGCTTGCAGTAGTTAAAGCTGAAAATATTCCAATGCTGTCTGACATTTAAAGTCAAAATTTCAATAAAGATCAAAATTAATTCTTCTTAATTCAAATTATTAGATTTACTGATATTTTTTATCCCTTGAATTGATGCTAATTTAAGGTCTTGATGTGCGAAAATGACGTGCGCTGCGAAGATAAAATTTATTTACATATGTATATGAAACAATACAACAACTTAGTGAATTTACCCAACTTCATCACAATGACTATAATGAACCCATCCTAGCTGTGAGTGTATTTTTATGCCTTTACCTCGAACAGATTATTCTATAAAAATTAAACATACATTTCGTTCAGGTTTACTGCTTGGCCTTGGTTGTTTCAGTGGCTTTTTTAGCCCTACGGTACTTGCGCAAAGTATCAGTTATAACCAAGCAGAACAAAGTCTACTCACTAGTTCGTATAATACTCAGGCCAACCAAGCGCTACAACAATCTGCCGAACTTCAAGCTCAGGCCATTAAAGGCCTTGGTTTACCTCGTGTGGATTTAAACGTCCGTGCCTATGCCTTTCATAATGAACTCGATATTCCTCTCGGCGCCTTAAAAAACAACTTAGAACAAACGCTGAGTAATGGCATTAATAATAAAATTGATGAAAGCTTACCGAGTGATTTGGCAGACCCATTAAAAGACAGTCTGCAACAGCCAATCCGTGATGGTGTCGGATTAATTCCAGATTCTTCCCAAGTGGTCTTAGATGATCAAGTGATCCGCCCTACCGTTTCCGTAATGATGCCGCTGTATACCGGTGGGTTAACGTCTAGCGCCAAGGAAATTGCCAATATTCAAGCCAAACGCAGCGCGATAAGCAGTGAACAACAACAAGATGTGCAACGTTTTGAATTAATCCAAGCCTACTTCAATGCTCAATTACAAAAAAAATTAGTCGAAAGCAGCCGCTTCAATTTAAATGCGATGCAACAACACTATGCCAATGCGCTCAAAATGGAACAACAGGGTTTTATTAGCAAAGGCCAGCGTATGCAATTTGAAGTGGCGAAGAATAATGCACTCAGAACTTTTCAAAATACTGAAGCGAATCTCCGCTCTAGCTTATTTAAGTTAAACAACTTAATGCAAAGCAGCCAAATTACTGATCTTACAACGCCATTATTTATCAATCAGCAACACAATCAAAATATAACCGCCTTACTAAAAAGTTATCAGGATCAGTCTAGTTTGGTGCGTAAAATGCAATTGGACAGTCAATTGGCTGGTGCTAATGTGAAAGCCCAAAGCGCAGCAAAAAAACCCAACGTCTTTGCCTTTGGTGAATATAGTCTCGACGATAAACAAAATTGGATCGTTGGTGTTGCCGCTCGCTACAACTTATTTTCAGGTATTGATAAAAACAAATCCGTACAAGCTGCTGAACTTCAACGCTATGCATCTGAGTTAATGACTGAGCGTACCAAACAAGAAATTGAAAGCCTGATTTATAGCTCATTTAATGAAGTCACCAGCGCTCAGCAAAGTCACCTGTTGTTACAGCAAAATCTAAAAGCCGCACAAGAAAATTTAAGAATTCAACAGCTTTCATTTAAGGAAGATATGGGTACGGCCACACAAGTCATTGATGCACAAAATGCATTGAACGGGCTACAAAGTGAAATGGCACTCAATGCTTATAAATACGTGATGTCACTTGCAACATTGCTACAAAGTCACGGGAGCATTGACCAGTTCCAAAGCTATATCAATCAATCACACACCGATTACATCCGTTAAACTTAGACTGGGGAAATGCACATGAATCAGGATTCAACTGATCAACCAAAAGACACCTCAACTGAGGATAAATCATCTGTTACATCAACAAATGATACGGTTGTACCAAAGCCTGTTATGGAAAACAGTAGTACGCAAGACGAAATCGCGATGGATAAAAAGCCGACAGAATCTGTTAATTCAACGTCTCTAGAGCAAGACCACTCTTTCTCCCCATCAAAAGACCAACATAAGAAATCTATACTGATAAAAATTGCCGTTGGCATTATATTGATACTACTTTTGGCATTGATCGCATTTGGTCTATGGAAAAGTTATCAGCCTAAACAGGTTGAATTACAAGGTCGAGTAGAGGCAGAAACCATCCACATTAGTACAAAAGTACCCAGTCGTATCGAAGAAATATATGTGCATGACGGTGAAAAAGTACAAGCAGGTCAAGCACTGGTTCGTTTAACCAGCCCCGAAGTCGATGCAAAGAAACAACAGGCTTTAGCTGCTCTCCAATCTGCGCAAGCACTGCAATCCACAGCTGAACGCGGCTCTCAACAAGAAAATATTGATAGTTTGTATGCCAATTGGCAAAGTCTAAAAGCACAGCAACAATTGGCGCAAACCACCTACCAACGTGGTCAAAACCTCTATAAAGAAGGTGTGATTTCACGACAACGCCGTGATGAAATGCAAGCTGCCGCAGTGTCTGCTGCGCAAATGACAGAAGCGTCTTATCAACAATATGCGCGTGCAAAACGTGGCAGTACACCGCAACAACAAAGCTCGGCAGATGCCCAAGTCAAGATTGCGCAAGCCGCGTTAGCTGAAGCCAATGCACTTGAGGCGGAAACCAAATTGTTTGCACCCTCCAATGGCACCATTTCAAAAACCTATGGCAAAGTTTCAGAATTAGTTGCGATGGGTGTGCCCGTTGTAAGCCTGATTCAAGATGATAGCTTATGGATTAGCTTAAATGTCCGTGAAGACCAGTATGCTCAAGTGTATCAACTCAAGACCATGCATGGATTTATACCCGCACTGAACAAATCTGCCGATTTTAAAATTGATCACATCGAAGCCGAAGGTGAATTTGCAACGATTAAAACCACGCGGCAAACGGGCGGCTATGACATTCGTAGTTTTAAAGTCCAACTGAAACCCGCTCAGCCGATTGCTGACTTAAAAGTGGGTATGAGCGTTTTGTTTAAAATTGAAGAGCGTAAATAATGTTTAGGGGCATTCTGCGTGAGTTTCGCTATTTGATGCAGCATAAATGGGACTTGTGCATGGTCACACTTGCCCCTGCCCTTGTGATTTTGCTCTTTACTAATATGTTTGCTCAAGGCAAACCAGATCATTTACCCATCGCGATCATAGACCAAGATCAAAGCAGTTTAAGCCGTAACATTACTCATTTTGCGCAGCTCAACCATACTTTAAAAGTAGCCACCATTACACCTAGTATGGACGATGCTGAAAAGCTTTTAAATCAGACTCAAATTTGGGGCTATATTCATATTCCTGCTGGCGCAGAGCAACGACTGGTTCAAGCAAAAGATGCAGAAATCAGCATTGCCTATAACCAAAGCTATTTTAGTGTCGGCAATAGTATTTCATCAGCCATGCTGCTAAGTACATTGCAAGCCATGGCCGATTTTAGTGGTCATCACTATTTACAAAATACCATTCCCTACCTCGATGCACCGACGCCCAATGTCAAAATTTCACCTTTATATAATCCAGGTTTAAATTATGAGTTCTATTTAGAGCCGTACATGATTCCTGCGATTCTGCATTTATTACTCTGCTGCTGCGTCGCATTTTCGGTTGGTCAAGAAATCAAATATGACACTGTAAATCAATGGGTGAATCCAAGTTCTGTCTTTCAAGCTTTAATCGCTAAAAATCTCAGTTATGTTTTCATTTTTACCGCTTGGACTTGGGCGTGGATGTTCTGGCTGATTGTGTTTAGAGGGTGGTTTGTTCAAGGTTCATTACTGCTCATTTTGCTCGGGCAATTGTTTTTTTATACAGCCTATGCCTTTATCAGTTCTACCGTGGTTTTGGCGACACGTGATCTCACCAAGTCATTTGGTTTTATCGCTGTGTATGGTGGCTCATCACTCAGTTTTGCAGGGGTGACATTGCCGCTGAATAACGCGCCAATGTTTACAAAGTTCTGGGCCAATATTATTCCCTATACGCCTTATGCCAAATTACAAACAGAACAATGGGTCATTGGTAGCCCAATCTCCATTTCAATCACACCGCTTATCACCCTGATCATTTACTGTCTGTTCTATTTGGTTCTCGCCAGCTTCTTTTTACGTAAAGTACTGAAGGAACAAAGCATATGAATAAAATCGCGTTATTTATAACAGCTTTGCTCAGACACTATATTCAAACATTTAAAGATATTGTGAAGCACAGTTCGATTTTTACCACCTTAGTGCTTTCTGTTTTTCTTTACAGTTTTTTTTATCCCATTGCCTATCAAGCGGAACACGCAGAATCGCTCCCTATCATTGTGGTGGATGAGGAACAAAGCATACTCACTAATAAGATTATTGGTGCTGTAGCCAATAGTCCCAATGTAGAAATTCAAGCTGTGACTGGTAATTTTGCTGAGGCTGAAAATATGCTCAGAAGTCAGCAAGCTGACGGGATTTTACTGTTGCCGAGTAATCTTTCAAATAGCATTCGCCGTGGTGAAACCGGTGGAATTGGTTTATATCTCAGTGCTGCAAACTTTCTAAAGACTCAAAAAATTGGCTTAGGTTTAGCCAGTTCTATGGAAAATGCCCTCGTCGAATATGCAGAAAAATTCCAGAACATATCTGATTTTAGCCCCGCTTTGTCGATTCATAAGATTCCATTATTTAATCCACTTTCAGGCTATGGCAGCTATATTTTCCCAGCGGTTGCTCCCTTAATTATTCATCAGACGATTTTATTGGGTCTGTGCATGCTTATTGCGACCTATCGACAAAACACCACATGGCGTCCAAGCTATACACAATTAGCTGGCATTTTCTTGTGTATTTTGACCATTGGAACTTTGGGGTGCTTCTATTTATTTGGTTTTACCTTTTGGCTGAATGACTATCCACGGGGTGGAAATTTGTGGGGCATGTTCATTGCTGTACCCATCTTCCTCAGTTGTATTATTGCGATGACCCTCTATCTCGCAACTTTTCTTGACCTGCCAGAACGTGCAGGACATGTCATCGTTTTTAGTTCTATTCCGCTATTTCTACTTTCGGGAACGGCATGGCCACATGCAGCTATGCCTAAATGGATGCAAATACTCGCTCAAGCATTACCTTCGACCCAAGGCATTCAAATGTTCCTTCAACTCAATCAGATGGGTGTGCCTACAGTAATCGTCATCCCAAAACTGCTTTACCTCACAAGTATTGGACTGATTTTTTTATGTCTTGCTGTCTGGCGTTTAAAGTTTGCCAAAAGATAAAACTGTTTGTGCTGTAAGACATGTCTGGTCTCAAGCGAAATGCGTTCAAACCTATTCATCATAGACTCGAACGCTTTGTATCTAATCATGTCTCAAATTTAAATTCTTGCTGTCATCTATTAGCTGTATGCATTTGGCGTGACAGTCGATGCTTCATCCACTTGAATATCAAAATCATCTGCATCTGAGGTGATCTCAGTAACCAAATCATCTGATTCTTTTTCTGCAGCGTTTTCAAGCCAGAATCCTTTCACTTTATCGTCCCCATCATGACCTGCAAAGACCACACTCATATACAGTTCTTTTTGCGGATAATCATATTTATACACAATTGTTGTGGTCTTACCTTCTCCCAGCCGAGTATTTGCCATTCGCTGAATCACTTGCGCTTCAGCGCTAGGTTGACCTGCAGGAATCAGCTTTTTCATACGTGAAAACAGCTCTGGATCTGCTAGCATCGCATCACGAACATTTTCTTCAACCAATGCCAAAAAGCTGTCTTGATGGGGTTGGTGTAGTGCTGCGAATAATTTTTCTGACTTGGTACGCTGGGAGCTTGTCTCACTTGGTAGGCTTGATTCGAATTTTGCAATCAAGAAATCGCCAATTTTTTCACAAGCCGTTATAGGTAAGATTAAAGCGATGATGACGACTAATTTTTTCAACACCGTACAAGCCCTCTGCTTATTATTAAAATATATAAAGTTAAAATTTATTTCGGATAATCTGTGTGATTTATAGAATTTTCACTGATTTATCTGCTTCACAAGTATAAAGCAAACTTCTATATAAAAATGAAAAATACAGGCTCACATTTAGTTTTTTCGATCTTTCTAGGTAAATCAGAGATTTTGTGAAGTGTTTATTAATAACTCAATTTTATTCGTTTTATAAATTAAACTTAACAATCAAATCGTTTATACAACTAAAAATGATAATTTATCGATCAAACAGTTTGGTTTTGATCAAAATCGTTGGCTGTATTCTCATATAAACTGCAAAATATTGTCGTATTTATCTCCCAAATTATTCAGAACTTTTTGTCATGGCGGACTCAGTCTGTCTGCAACTTTTGTTCGTGGATGACTGTGGGCTTTTTTCTCCCAAATCTGACATAAGAGCTGATGTATGAAAAAGATTAAGGTGAGCCTTGCCTGGCAAATCGTGATTGCTCTCATTCTAGGTATACTTGTTGGTGCTTTCCTACACTATTCTCCTGAATATCGTGATGCTTTAGTTAATAACTTTTTGACTCCTTTGGGTTCAATTTTTATTAACCTCATTAAGATGATCGTTATTCCGCTTGTTGTGTCGATGCTTATTTTAGGTATTGCCAATACAAGTCACGGTAGTAACTTAGGTAAACTAGGTTTCAAAACAATTATTTATTTTGAAATCATTACCACCGTTGCTATTTTAGTCGGTTTAGTTGCAGCCAACGTATTCCAACCTGGTGCCGGCATTGATATGTCTGCATTGACGCAAGTCGATATTTCAAAGTATCAAGAAACAACACATGAAGTCAGTGAACATTCTCATGGTTTGATTCAAACAATACTTTCACTTATTCCATCTAACTTTTTTGCAGCTTTGACGAGTGGTCAAATGCTCCCAATCATCTTTTTCTCTGTGATGTTTGGTGTAGGTTTAGGTGCGCTTGATCAGGAAGTAAAACAACCTTTAATTAAAGTGTTGACCGCTGTTTCTGAAACGATGTTTAAAGTTACGCACATGATCATGATGTTTGCACCTATTGGTGTATTCGGCCTGATTGCAGCGACTGTTGCGAATTTCGGCTTCAGCTCTCTTGTGCCACTGCTTAAGCTCGCAGTTTTAGTTTATGGTGCAATATTCTTCTTTATTTTTATAGTATTAGGTGCCGTTGCCAAGTTCTGTGGCTTCAGTGTTTGGGCCATTATCAAGATTCTAAAAGATGAATTGATTCTCGCGTATTCAACTGCAAGTTCTGAAACTGTCCTCCCCCGTATTATGGAAAAAATGGAAGCTTATGGTGCTCCGAAACCGATTACCAGTTTCGTAATTCCAATTGGCTATTCATTTAACCTCGATGGTTCGACCCTATATCAAAGTATTGCGGCTATCTTTATTGCTCAGCTTTACGGGATTGATCTGACAATCACCCAACAAGTGATTCTGGTACTGACCTTGATGATTACCTCTAAAGGGATTGCAGGTGTACCAGGCGTTTCTTTCGTGGTCTTGCTGGCGACTCTTGGCAGTGTCGGTATTCCACTTGAAGGTCTGGCATTCATTGCGGGTATTGACCGTATTTTAGATATGGCACGTACTGTACTGAATGTGATTGGTAACGCGCTTGCGGTACTGGTGATCAGTAAATGGGAAGGCCAATTTGATACTGAAAAACAAAAAAATTATGCCGCTAATCTTAAAGATGCCGCTTAATTTTATGTCATAAAAAAGGACGCTTAGGCGTCCTTTTTTACAGCTTTGTTTTATTTTTTACCAAACTTTATTTATTTTTTTCACCAAACACTGAAATATTAAAATCTCGAATTTTGTTACTTCCTGCGGGTTTATCAAAACTTACATCATACTGTACAAGGTTTTTATTGGTATAACCATACTCATAAGTAACTGTATATAAAGACGGTTTTTCAGTTGATTTTTCAATGTGCTTTGCTACTATATTTTTGCGTGAGTAATCTTGTTTCGGAATACCCCGTGCAAATTTACGCAGCTCTTTTTCATTCTGTTCAAACTTGGCTTTGAGTTCTGGTTCAAAGTAGGTGTACAGCTTTTCAAAATTGCCTACACGCAACTGATCATAGGCAGCTTGGGCAACTTCAGTCTGTTCAGCACTTGGGTCTGGAATTGCATTTAAGGCTTTTTGACCAATTTGGTCACAGCCGCCCAACCCAAAAAGTGAAGCCATTACAAAATATTTTAATTTCATATTGTACTCATCAATCTAAAATTATCTGTCTATAAAAAAGGACGCCGTAGCGCCCTCTTTTCTCAATCTTCAATTAGTCTTCTTCAGGCTCATTGAGATCTGATTCATTGTCATTTTGATCAATAATCGTTGAATCATCGACAAGCTGCTCAGTTTCGATTGCTTCCACTTCTTCAAAAGTTTCGTCTTCTTCAACTGCTTCGATCGCCACAACACCGACTAAGATTTCGCTTTCACCTAAACGGATCAAACGAACACCTTGAGCATTACGACCTGTTTGTGCCACTTCAGATGCACGTGTACGAACCAGCGTACCACCATCTGAAATTAACATCAGCTCTTTAGACGCATCAATCGCTACCGCACCAACAAGTTCACCGTTACGTTCAGATGTTTTGATTGCAATAACACCTTTACCGCCACGTTTCTTGGTTGGGAAGTCATCTACTGGTGTACGTTTACCATAACCATTAGCTGAAGCACAAAGTACTTCACCCGTTTCAGGAACAACCACCAATGACACAATACGGCTAATGAGAGCTGAATCAGAGGTATCTTCATCATCCGACTCTACATCCGCATCCTCAGCGTCTTCAGCTTGAGCTGCTGCACCAATGGTCACGCGCATACCACGAACACCTTTGGCAGAACGACCCATTGAACGCACGTCAGTTTCTGCAAAACGAATGGCTTTACCTTCGTTTGAGAACAACATGATTTGTTGTTCGCCGTCGGTAATGGCAACACCGATTAAGGTGTCATCACCATTGAGTTCAATCGCGCGTAGACCGTTTGAACGAACATTCGAGAATTGTTCTAACTCAACACGTTTAATCGTACCGTATTCTGTTGCCATAAATACGTAGAAGTTTTTACGAACGGCTTCCGCTTGCTGTGCAAAGTCATTGATGATTTCATCATCAAGATCAGTCGTAGACAACTCTAGACCCAATTGTTTCAACTGAATACGAAGTGCGTCAGATAAATCATCTGCACCATCTTCAGTCTCAGCAAGTGCAGCTTCTAAGCCCGCAAAATGACTATTAATCACTTCATTGGTTTGTAACTGTGCACTATTGGCTTTTACAAATACTTTAAAGTCAGCCAAACGTTCTTTAAATTTCTTCGGCGCATCGACCACTGGTAAAATAGCGGTGATGGTTTCGTTTTCATCTAATGGCAATAAGTTCACCATCGGACGACCTTTCGCACCACGAGATGCTTGAGGCACTTCATACACTTTCAGACGATAAACTTTACCTACATTGGTAAAGCAAAGCACTGTTGCGTGGTTTGAAGTCACGATCAAATGTTGGATGTAATCGTCTTCTTTCATTGAAGTTGCAGACTTACCACGTCCACCACGACGCTGTGCAGCGTAGTCTGACAATGGTTGAGTTTTTGCATAACCTGATTTAGAAACAGTCAGTACCATTTGCTCTTCAGGGATTAAATCTTCACGAGAGAAGTCGATACGTGATTCCACGATATCGGTACGACGTGCATCGCCATATTGTTGAAGGATTAAAGCCAATTCTTCTTTAATCACGTTCATCAACAAGTTGAAATCGTTCAAAATTGCAGTATATTCAGCAATTTGACCAAGAATTTCTGTATATTCAGCTTGTAACTTGTCTTGTTCTAGACCGGTTAAGCGATGTAAACGAAGTTCTAAGATCGCACCTACTTGGGTTGGAGACAGACGATAAATATCACCTGTTAAACCAAATGGACGTGCTGGATCTTCGCCTTCAATTTCATCTGGACGGACAGATACCGCGCCTGCTTTTTCAAGCAAGGCAACAACACCACCACCTGCCCACTCGCCCGCTTGTAAACGTTCGCGCGCTTCGCTTGGGTTTGCAGATGTTTTGATGGTTTCAATGATCGCATCGATATTTGCCAGAGCAACCGTCAAACCTTCTAAGATATGTCCACGCTCACGTGCTTTACGCAATTCGAACATGGTACGGCGTGTAACCACTTCCTGACGGTGACGGATAAACGCTGCAATAATATCCTTCAAGTTCATTAACTTAGGCTGACCATTATCGAGGCATACCATGTTAATGCTGAATGAATTTTCTAATTGGGTATTTTGGAATAGGTTATTTACAATCACTTCGGCGTTTTCACCACGCTTCAAGTCAATTGCAATACGCATCCCTTCTTTATCTGATTCATCACGAAGTTCAGAAATACCTTCAAGTTTTTTCTCTTTAACCAACTCAGCAATACGTTCAATGGTTTTTGCTTTGTTAACTTGATAAGGAATTTCAGTGAAGACAATCGTGCTACGGCCCGATTTTTGGTCTTCTTCAATGTGATATTTACCACGGATATGCAAACGGCCTTTACCAGTACGGTACGCATCGACAATGCCTGATTTACCGTAAATGATGCCGCCTGTAGGGAAGTCTGGACCAGAAATATGTTCCATTAACCCTTCAATGCTAATGTGCGGATCGTTGGCATAAGCAAGACATGCATTAATGACTTCTGTCATGTTATGCGGAGCCATATTGGTTGCCATACCTACAGCAATACCAGCTACACCGTTAATCAACAAGTTAGGCACACGTGTTGGCATGACTTGTGGAATACGTTCAGAACCGTCGTAGTTGTCTTCCCACTCTACGGTATCTTTCTCAAGATCCGCTAAAAGTTCGTGGGTTAATTTACGCATACGAACTTCGGTATAACGCATTGCTGCTGCACTGTCACCATCGACAGAACCGAAGTTACCCTGACCATCAACCAATTGATAGCGTAAACTGAAATCTTGAGCCATACGAACAATGGTTTCGTATACAGCTAAGTCACCATGTGGGTGATATTTACCGATGACGTCACCGACTACACGGGCAGACTTTTTGTAAGCTTTGTTGTAGTCATTGCCCAATTCGTGCATTGCAAAAAGCACACGACGGTGAACAGGTTTGAGACCATCTCGGACATCTGGCAACGCACGTGACACAATCACGCTCATTGCATAATCGAGATATGAGCTCTTCAGTTCATCCTCAATGGCAATCGGTCTAATTTCCGATACGCTCATGCATACTCCTTGTTATACAAGCAGAATTCTGCCCGCATTTATATATCGTAAATCTGTAAAAATTAGTTCAAAAAATACTGAACCAATATCAAAAATCAAGTCGGACAGTATAGCATAAAAACCCTGATTTTTGTGCCAATCATCTTGCACTAGAACCATGATTTTTTGTATTTATTTTAAGCATTTTGATTTTATTTGCTGTGAAAAAAACCTCTACGAATAGAGGTTATTTAATGTTCAAAAAAAATCTTTTCGAAGCTTCAAATTTAGGCGCATAAATGTGATAAAAATCACTCTTTATGATATTGCATGACCTCTAATTCTTGAGGTACATGATCCTGCTGCATCCATGGGTATGCTGTTAAAAACAAACCTAAAATAAGCGGAAATTCATAAACTTCTTCGATGAAATCTTTATAAGCCAAATCGTACAAAAAGAAAAAACTGAGACTTCGACTATGCTCAACTGCATCAGAAATAAGTAAGCCCAATATCACCAAGCCTAATGGCCAAATTGGCAAAGCCAAGGTTTTTAGTTTATGTACAATTTCTTGACGCAAATAAGGCGAAAACAGCATAAAGACGACTGGTGCAATCATGAATACCGAAATTAAACGAAAATACGGTTTAGGCACATCAGGAAAAAAGTCACGTCCCCAACTAATACTGCGACCAAATAGCAACAACCACCATGCGACAGCCCACAACCAAAATTGTTTCTTTCCATCTTGCATTTCAAGTGGTCGAATATAGAAAAAAGTAAAAATCGCAAAAAACAGCAATAACAATGCTTGGATCGATTCAACTGCTGTAACAGTCATTCCATCAAATAAAGGAAAAGAGATACTTTGTAAAACAGGAAAAAGTAAACAGCAGATCATCAGCACCAATACACTGACTGGTAACTGAAAATCAAATTTCAAAGGGAGACTCCGCCTAAAAGGCAAGTTCAATAAAAAAGCAATGTTAACACAAAATATACAATCCCTTAAGCTTGCTTTAAGTTTAAGATTCAAACTTGAAAGATAAATTTTTATTATTTTATTTTAAATCTTTGTATTTGTTATAATTTATTAATTTACATCCTATTACCAAGCGATTGCGCCTGCTTACTTACCATTTAAGTTTCAACATACGTTTAGCTTACGCTACAGTAGTGTCTAATACCAATAATAAGAAATCACATCGTATGAATATTGAAGTACTAAATTAAGAATCCACTACCCCCATAAGCATGAAACATCTAAATGCAATTTATATATTTACATTTACGTATAATTAATCGATTAAACATAACCAAGAAGACCTACTAATTCTTCAAACAATAAAAACGCCCCTAAACCATAAGCTTAGGAGCGTTTTGAACTGCGTTCAGAAATTAGATTTTAGATACTAATTCTGGAACTACAGTGTTCAAATCACCCACTAACCAGTAGTCAGCTACTGAGTTAATTGGCGCTTCTTCATCTTTGTTGATCGCAACGATCACTTTAGATTCTTTCATACCTGCCAAGTGCTGAATCGCACCAGAGATACCAACAGCGATGTACAAGTCAGGAGCAACGATTTTACCTGTTTGACCCACTTGCATATCGTTTGGTACGAAACCAGCATCAACTGCTGCACGAGATGCGCCTTGCGCAGCACCAAGCTTGTCCGCTAATGGATCAAGAACAGTGTGATAGTTTTCACCTGAACCTACACCACGACCACCAGACACAACGATACGCGCAGCTGTTAATTCTGGACGTTCAGATTTCACGATTTCTTCAGAAACGAACTTAGAAATACCAGCATCACCAGTAGATGCAACAGCTTCAACTGCAGCAGAGCCGCCTTCGCTTGCAACAGCATCAAATGCAGTACCACGAACAGTCGCAACTACAACAGACTCGCCAGACTCTACAGTTGCAATCGCGTTGCCTGCATAGATTGGACGTTTGAAAGTTTTAGGACCTTCAACAGCAATGATGTCAGTGATCATGCTTACGTCAAGTAGCGCAGCAGCACGTGGAAGTACGTTTTTGCCCGTTGTCGTAGAAGCAGCAAGGATGTGAGTGTAACCCGCACCGATAGAAGCAACTAATTTAGCAACGTTTTCAGCCAATTGATTAGCATAAGCAGCGTCGTCAGCAAGTAATACTTTGCTTACACCCGCAACTTTAGCTGCTTGGTCTGCAACTGCTTGAGCGCCTGAACCAGCTACTAATACAGTGATATCACCACCGATTTTTTGCGCTGCAGCAACAACGTTAAGAGTTGCACCATTTAGTGCTTTGTTGTCGTGCTCAGCGATAACTAAAATACTCATGATTTTTATCCTTCTGTATTAGATCACTTTCGCTTCGTTTTTCAATTTATCTACAAGCTCGTCTACAGACTTCACTTGTACGCCCGCTTTACGTTCTGCAGGAGCTTCAACTTTAACAGTTTTAAGCTTAGTCGCAGGTGAAACGCCATAATCAGCAGGTGACTTAGTATCAAGCGGTTTTTTACGCGCTTTCATAATGTTTGGAAGAGCAGCATAACGTGGCTCATTCAAACGCAAGTCAGTGGTGATAATTGCAGGAAGTGCAAGTTCAACAGTTTGTAAACCACCGTCAATTTCACGAGTCACTTGTACTTTGTCGCCTTCAACTTTAACTTCTGAAGCGAAAGTACCTTGGCCAGCACCTAAAAGCGCGCCAAGCATCTGACCAACTTGGTTAGAGTCGTCATCAATTGCTTGTTTACCAAGAAGGATCAATTGAGGTTGTTCAGCGTCTACAACACCTTTTAGGATTTTTGCAACTTCAAGTGCACCTAACTGGCTGTCGTCAGCTTCAACAAGGATACCGCGGTCTGCACCAAGCGCCATAGAAGAACGGATTTGTTCTTGAGCTTCTTTAGGACCAATAGAAACAACAACGATTTCTGAAACAGTTCCTTTTTCTTTTAAACGAACCGCTTCTTCCACTGCGATTTCACAGAATGGGTTAATTGACATTTTAACGTTCGTTAAGTCAACACCACTGTTGTCCGGCTTAACGCGAACTTTAACGTTGGCATCAACCACACGTTTTACAGCAACAAGAGCCTTCATGTAATCCTCGGCTGTTTTAGCAAATGTAAATGTTGAGAAAAGTTATATTAACTCTTCACTTTAAATTTTTTAGGTGCCCTATCTTGCAATGTGTACGGCATTTCGGTCAAGTCACAATTATCGAAAGACCTGTAAAAAAGCGTAATTTCCTTGAACTTATCGTTCACATTTTTTAGAGAATGGTTCAGTTATCCAAAAAAACGCATTATTCAGTTATTTTTTAAGCATTGATTTTTATTATTTTTTTACTTGATTTAGCTCATCAAAAGATCTGATTTAATATCAATTTTCGATCAATCTTTCTGAAATAGAGCTTTCCCTCTACACATTCGGCAACATATCTAAACTTGTCATTTAAGATAGAAGCATAATGAATTTAGCGTTCATTTCACTTTTCTGAAGCTAATTGGTGGGTTTTTCTCTCTTTCTTGTTCTTAATATCTGCCGATATTCAGCACATATAAAAAAACCTCCGCTTCCACGAAGGTTTTAGTTAAGGCATTTATTTCTATTTACATTTACTGTTTTTAATTGGCAATTAACCATGTCGCAGCAAGAGCCAATAAACCGCCTGATGTACCATCGATCCACTTTTGTTTGCGTTCATCAATTTGAGTTTTTTGTGTAATACGTGCAAAGACCACACTTAAACTACAATACACCACAAAAATCAGCCCAATAAAAATGAAGGACAAAATCAAACCTTGGCTCACGGTACTCGCTGATTTATTGATAAATTGCGGCAAAATTGCAAAATATATCAACATTCCTTTCGGGTTCAGTAAAGCCGTAAAAAAGCCTTTTTTAATCGGGTTGGACGCTGACTTTTTCTCAATACTTAATTTTTTACTGCTAAATACTGAACGCAGTAAATGCGTTGCCAAATATAAAAGATAAGCAATCCCCAACCAGCGGATTGTTTCAAACAGTAGTGGAAATGACACGATAATCGCAGCAATACCCAATGCCACCAAAATCGAGTGAACCAAGTAACCTGAGCATACCCCCACTGTTGCCATCATGCCTGCTTTTGCATCCTTACCCATCACTTGTGACAGGATAAAAAGCATATCGGGTCCTGGTGTGAAAATAAGGGGAATTACCGTTAAGGCAAATAAAGCAAATACAGACATTTCAATTTTCCCTTTCTATGTCCTGAAAGTGAAATTAGTATGTTTGAATCGCTTTAAAATAGGATATCAAATATTCTATAATAGATATTATTTTTAGAATTATATTCTATTTCATGAAGACATCTTCTAAGTCAATTCTAGTTAAACTGGATCGTATTGATAAAAATATCATTCGCGCACTTCAAAATAATGGTCGTATGCAAAATAATGACTTAGCCAAGGAAATTGGACTCTCTCCTTCTTCTTGTTTACGTCGGGTCAAATTACTCGAAGAAGCAGGTGTGATTCAGAATTACACCACCGTGGTCGATCCACAAAAGATTGGCTTTCAATTGATTTTATTCTCTCGTATTTGGTTGACTGGGCAAGATGCTGAAACCATCGATACTTTTATCGAAGCGATGAAAGAACTTCCTCAAGTCATGGAGTGCTACATTATTTTGGGTGAGTGCGATGCAATGCTCAAAGTTGTAGTTCCTGACCTAGAAAGTTACCGTAAATTTCAGTCTACTCACTTAACCAAGAAAAATGGCATCACTAGTGTAAAGACTGATTTACCAAGCCAAATCATCAAACAAAGCTTCCAGTTACCGTTAGAAGATTTATAAACAGAAATTGGTCTGCCAAGGAACAACTCAAGCATCAGAAACGACGAGGCTGATACTACAAGCTTGCCAATGTAGTGACGGATTACCTTCACAGCCTCGAATGCAAATACTTAGCTATGCGGTATTTCATTATATTTTAAGCAAAGAAAAATAATGATTTGCGGCAATTGAATAGGAAATATCTAGGAGGTCTTTGAGCTCAATTGCTCAAGTAGGAAAACCATTGATTGGATTGACAGGCTCTCGCTATCAAAACTGAACAAATTGAATCAAGAGCAGCGAAACGGATTGGCATTTAGAGATTTTTGTTTAGGCAACTAAGCTATGCAAAGAAGATCAACACTCTAACGCTCTGCTCACAAGCATCTCAAAATGTCATGGAGCGAGTGATATAAGGGCTAAACATCCAAAAACCAATGAAGATAGCCCATGAGTAGTTTATTTGCCCTATGGTTTAGGCTGGCTGATTTTCCAAAAAGTCACGATGGATGTGGCTTAGGTCAATAAGTTCATATTGTGCCAAATCAAAAATACGCCAAATGGTGAGGGCATCTTCTTTGCTGTCAAATTTTACAGTTGCTTTATTGCTAAGCTGCCACTGTTTATCCGAAATCCAAATAAAATATTGGCCCGTCGCCGCATTAAACGCCTGAACTTTACCATCGGCATTAATCCCTTGAAGCTGTGAACCTTCTGGTAATACAGCTTCTATTTCAGGCAAACCAATTTCAACAAAGTGTTTGATTTGGCGTAAGCCGTATCCTGCAAAAATTTCTTTTTGCTGACCATTTAACTGGTCATATTTTTCTTGAATATCTGAAATCATGGTATGGCCTATATATTTTTAACGGTACAGCAATTTAGTAAATGGCGAATTTCACTTCAGCACTTACGTCAATTCAATAATGGACAATTTTTATACCCGATAATTTGAATTTTTATAATGCGACAATAGTTCAAAATGTCGGTCAATTTTACCAATATTTTTTCACATCCTTATTTAATTTTCATGAAGTAGACCACTTTAGGATGCAAAATGTGAAATCTAGCCTGTGAATTTAAGCAAAATTTAGACCACTGAGTACCAAAGTCGTTTTTGCAATTGTTACGAATCTTTATGCTGTGCCCTTGGATGGGCCTGATCATACACTTGTGCCAATCGATCAAAATCCACATGGGTATAAATTTGTGTAGTGGTTAAATTACTATGACCCAACATTTCTTGTACAGCACGCAAGTCACCGCTATTGGACAACATATGGCTAGCGAAGCAATGTCGTAATAAATGCGGATGTAAATCGACATTTACACCTGCACGTCGAGCTTGAAATTTAACTCGATTTTCTATTTGTCTTACCCCCAGTGGATTACCTTTTTGAGTGATAAAAACTTGGGCTTCTGGGACAAAATCACCATGCCATGCAGGATATAATTGCAACCAATGCATCACAGCCTCTTTGGCTTTAGAACCAAAAGGTACAATGCGCGTTTTATTCCCTTTACCCGTAATACGTAACAGTTGGCGATTAAAATCAATATCTCGAATGGTTAAGCCCTGCACTTCAGCCAAACGTAAACCACTTGAATATAGCAGCTCCAAAATCGCTTTATCACGTATCCAAAGCTGCCGTTGAGTTTCACTTTCTGGCTCAGGCTGTTCCATGATTTGTTTAATGGTTTCAATATCGACCAATCCAGGTAAAGGACGTGATTGGCGTTTGAGCTGAAAATCATCTGCGGGGTTGAAACTAAGATAATCCCCTTGTTCTGCCCATTTCATAAATTGGCGTATCGAAGATAACATGCGCTGCAAACTACTTGGACTGAGCTGAAACTGTTCCACTTTATGAGCAACAAATTCACGCAGATCTGACTTTTCAACATCATGCAGTGGCAAGTTGCGTATTGTACAAAATTGGAGAAAATCACTGACATCGCGCTCATACGCTTGCAAGGTATGTTTAGACTGATTTTGAATTTCACGTTCCTTCAACCACATAGCCAGTAGTTGACTCTGATCCATCGTCACCTGTCTTCTCCCATTTCAACATGTGCTTTAGCGTTGTGGTACGTTCTCTAAAGCGATCTTACATATCTGTTTTATGAAAAGAGTCTAGCAAAGAACCCCTTAGGCTTACCATCAACACGTTGGTAAAAAGCTTGCGTTTCATTAAGCAAATACCCTTCTACACCATCGACACTGTGCGGATTGACATGGATTAAATCCACTGGGCATTGCTCTTTTAAACTATCCTGTGTGATACGACCAATTTTACTGTGCAATTCTTGAATTTGTTGTTCAGATAATCCTGCTTCTAAATCTAATCCGATCAACAAAGTCGGTGAATCATCTCGAGCTTGATTCAGCATTTGCGCTAAATAAGCAGCTTTTACCACACGCTCTGTGCCGAAAAAAATGCTTAATTGATCAATCATAAACTGCGGATATTCCGCCGGCTGACCAATTAAAACTTCCGTATCTTCCGTAACTTCATAGTTTTCTGAGGGCTGAATATACTGCCCGTTCAGCAAATGTTGAATTTCTTCTGGTACAAAGTCCTTCGTCGCATCAGGTGATTGTGGATTCAATACAAGCCTTGCTCCTAAAGTCATTTCAAATAATGCCTTGGTTGGTAGCCGGATATACGACTCCTCTTCAGATATTGCTAAACGCATTTTTTCCAAGGACGTAAAAAATGGAATGACGCAATCATATGTTTCATCTTCCCATGATTTCAATTGAATACGGTCGCCTTCATCCAAGATCAAATCTTCGGCAATACGTGAATCACGTCCCCCTGTTGTTCCCACACAATACACATTGGCTGCCAATAACTGAGCTAAAAATTCGGGTCGATACGCGGGTTCATGTAAGGCTTTATGAAAAAGTTGTTCTAAGATTTCTTCTTTTATTTCTTCGTTTATTTGTTCCATGTTGATTCCAATCCAATTGAATTATAATTTTTTATTCACTTTTTATTTTATGAAAAAAGCCCTGAATGAATCAGGGCTTTGATTTTAACCTTGGAAGTAACTTAAATCTAAGCGTCCTTCGTAAACTGTTGCAGTTGGTCCAGTCATCCAGACTACACCACCTTCTTGCCACTCAATCTGTAGCTTACCACCTGCCAACTCAATTTCGACTGAATTGGCTAATAAACCACGACGCATACCTGATACTGCCGCTGCACAAGCACCTGTACCACAGGCCATAGTCTCACCGACACCACGTTCAAATACACGTAAGCGTGCATGTTTCTCATCCACAATTTGCATAAAACCAGCATTTACACGCTGTGGAAAACGCTCATGCGATTCGACTTGTGGACCAATTTTAGCGACGTCTGCAGTAATGACATCAGGAACGATCGTCACTGCATGCGGATTACCCATACTCACTACATCAATGGTGAGCTGTTCATTATTCGCCAATGCAATGTCGTATAAGTTTTCAGGCTCTTCCGCAATAAATGGAATTTCATGCGGCAAAAAGCGTGGATAACCCATATTGACGCGCACCCAACCATTTACACCTAATTCAGGCTCTACGATACCTGACTTGGTTTGTACTTTGATTTTGGTTTTGCTGGTCAACTTACGTTCATGCACAAAGCGCGCAAAACAACGTACGCCATTTCCGCATTGTTCAACTTCCGAACCATCTGCATTAAAAATACGATATTTAAAATCGACATTGGGTAAATCAGGTGGTTCTACAATCAAAAGCTGATCAAAACCAATACCAAAATGACGATCGGCCAAACGTTGAATCGTCACTGTATCTAAATAAGCCCGTTGGCTAATCAGATCGACCACCATAAAGTCATTGCCAAGGCCATGCATTTTGGTAAATTCTAATAACATCTCGAATTTCTCCTTAAGGCAATAAACGTTCACGTTCCCATAATGATTCGATGGTTTCACGCTCACGAATCAAATGAGACTGATCACCATCAACCATCACTTCAGCAGCACGTCCACGGCTGTTGTAGTTTGAACTCATGACAAAACCATAAGCACCCGCACCCAATACTGCAAGCACGTCATTTTCTTGAATCGCCAACTGACGTTGCTTACCGAGGAAATCGCCAGTTTCGCAAATCGCGCCAACAACATCCCAGTCTTTCTTTTCAGTATCTGTACGAGGTGTTACTTCCTGAATATCCATCCATGCTTCATATAAAGCGGGACGGATTAAGTCGTTCATTGCAGCATCAATAATGGCAAAATTACGATGATTGGTCGGTTTGAGTAAATCAACTTTGGTTAACAACACGCCTGCATTTGCAGAAATACTACGCCCCGGTTCCATATACACCTTAAGGCCTAATTTTTCTAATGCAGGACGCATTGCCTGAGCATATTCTTCAACAGTTGGTGGAACTTCGTCTTTGTAGGTCACGCCTAAACCACCACCGATATCGATGTGTTTTAGGTGAATCCCCATCTCTTTCAATTGATTGATCATCACAATGATACGATCAAGTGCATCAACAAAAGGCTGAGTTTCAGTCAACTGTGAACCGATATGGCAATCAATCCCGATTATCTCAAGATTTGGCAATGATGCCGCATACGCATAAGTGTCAAAAACGCTGTCTGAAGGAATACCGAATTTATTTTCTTTTAAACCCGTAGAGATATAAGGATGCGTTTTAGCATCCACATCTGGATTTACGCGCAATGAAATCGGTGCTTTCTTACCCATTGCCGCAGCAACTTTTTGGATTCGATCCAACTCTGCATGTGATTCAACGTTAAAACATGCAATACCCACGTCCAATGCTTTTTGGATATCGGCTTCAGTTTTACCCAAACCTGAGAATACAATTTTAGAAGCTTCACCACCGGCTTTTAATACACGTGCGAGTTCACCACCCGTCACGATATCAAAACCAGCGCCCTGCTTGGCAAGTACGTTTAACACCGCAAGATTAGAGTTTGACTTTACCGCAAAACAAATTTGATGGTCGATAAAGCTAAATGCACGATCCATATCTGAATAATGCTTTTCAAAAGTAGCTTTTGAATAAACATAAAGCGGTGTGCCATATTGCTGTGCAAGCTGTTGTAAAGAACATTGCTCTGCATGCAATACCCCATTCGTACGGGTGAAACTCATGAAAGTATCCTTTCTATAAAAGCATTAAGGTGTAGGGTTAGAATTTGAAGATTCCGACTCAGTTGTAACAGGAGCCGCTTGTTTTTCCTGCTTTTGCTGTGCAGGCGTATCTGGATAAATCAGATATTTTGCGCGTTTATCTGCATTTGCATCAGAAGGTAAATGCAATGCACCAGACTGACCACAAGCTGTCAACAGCACAGCACTTGCTAATACAATAATTTTATAATTCATAAAACGATACATAAACGTACCTAATGAAAAGATTTTTCCGAGTATAACGTGATCAACCCGCGGATAAAAGAAAAGCCCTGTAATTCCAAGTGAGCTTTTTGCCATTCTGCACTAAATTTAAGCAAAATTTGATGGTGCTGTTTTCAACCCTTATTTGTCTTTATTTCTAGCTCGATCAGGCTATTGATTTCTCTGAAATAGCTTATCAATTTGAATGCTGTTTAATACAAATCGAAACGCTAATAAACAGTCTGTTTTAACTTAAAATAAGTCCATATCCAAATAAAAAAGCTGCCCCCTCAGGAGCAGCTTTTTATGTTTTTACATCAGATCAAAAATGTAAATTAATGGTGCTTTTTCTTATAAAAACCGAAATAGCCAATAATCAATATGATGAACCAAATCGGGCTCACCATGAGCGCTTTCATGGTATCTGCTTCTAATGACAAAACATAAATCATGCCGATGAAGAAGATAATCACGAGCCAGCAAGTATATAAGCCGCCCGGCAATTTAAAGGTTGATTTCGCATGCAGCTCAGGACGAGTTTTATAGTAAACGATATAGCTCCAGATAATCATGAGCCATACGCAGATAAATAAAATCGTCGAAAGTGTGGTTGCTAAAGTGAAGGCTTCAACCGTGTTCGGAACGAAATACTGTAATGCAGCACCTAACAACAAACAAACTGCCGAGAAATATAACGCATTTGCCGGAACTGCACGTGAGTTTAGACGGCCAAACGCTTTTGGACCTTGCTCTTCACGAGATAAACCAAACAACATACGTGAAGTCGAGAACACACCACTATTCATCGATGACATAACTGATGACAACACCACCAAGTTCATAATAATCGCAGCAGCAGCAATACCGGCTTGGCTAAACAAGTTCACGAATGGTGAAATGCTTGGGTCAATGGCATTCCATGGCGTAACGGACATCACAATCACAAGTGCAAGCACATAGAAAATAATGATACGAATCGGAATCGAGTTCACAGCTTTAGGCAAGTTGTGTTCTGGATCTTTGGTTTCTGCTGCCGTAGTACCCACGAGTTCTACGCCGACAAAGGCAAAAATGGCGATCTGGAAACCTGCCAAGAAGCCAGTTACTCCTGTTGGGAATAGACCACCATGTGACCATAAATGTGTGAATGATGCGATTTCACCTGTCGATGAGGTAAAACCGGTAAAGATCATCCAAAGACCGACACCAATGAGCACCACGATTGCAATAATCTTAATCAGTGCAAACCAAAACTCTAACTCACCAAAAAGTTTAACCGTAACAAGGTTTAAACCCATGATAAATACAATGGCGGCAACACTGATCATCACCCCTTCTTCGGGCGAGAACGGGTTACCTCCATTAAAGAATTGCAGGTAATAAATAATGGCCGATAAATCTGCAATCCCTATAGTGATCCAGCACAGCCAATAGGTCCAACCCACAAAATAACCTGCCCACGGGCCGATTAAGTCAGTTGCAAAATCGATAAAAGATTTATATTCAAGATTTGATAGTAATAACTCGCCTAATGCACGCATGACGAGGAAAACCATAAAACCAATAATCATATAGATAATAAGGATGGACGGACCAGCTAAACTGATGGTCTTTCCTGACCCCATAAATAAACCTGTACCAATCGCACCACCAATCGCAATCAATTGCAGGTGTCGGTTGGACAAGCTTCGTTTCAAATCGCCACTATCAGCGTGCGATCCATGAATTTCATTTGACATTATTTAATTCAACTTCGCGTTCCAATTGCGACAAATTAACGTAAAAATTTCAGAAAATACAAAATTATTTTTCATCATCTATATTTTCGGATTAAGTGACAAAGTTAATTTATTTTTCTTATATATAAAAATCTTAGCGCCAGTTCACATTTTAAAGCGACCAATAAAACAACAATTTACTTGTAATAACTTAAATTTTATGCAAAAAATATTTTACCAACGAAAAAAAAATATGCCAAAAATCATGGAAGTTTCAAACAATGGCATATCAATTGCTACAGATATCAAAAATGTAGCATTCACTCACTCAGGGCCGATAAGAAGAAGATACTATGCAAGAAATTCAAAATATCATGGAAACACTCAGTGGATGGGTCTGGGGCCCATACATGTTGGTCCTCATTGTCGGAACAGGTGTATTCCTCACCTTCCGACTACTTTTCTGGCAATTTCGCATGTTGCCTTTCGCATTCAAACAAGTCTTTGGCAAGCATCCTAAAGCAGATCAACATGATGGCGATATTTCTCATTTCGCCTCACTTATGACCGCACTTTCTGCCACCATTGGTACAGGTAATATTGCCGGTGTAGCCACCGCTTGTGTGCTCGGTGGTCCGGGCGCAGTGTTTTGGATGTGGATGACCGCGCTCTTTGGTATGGCAACCAAATATGGTGAAGGTGTACTCGCTGTAAAGTTTCGTCATAAAAATGAAAATGGCGAAATGAACGGTGGTCCGATGTATTACATCGAACGTGGACTTGGGCCTAAGTGGAAATGGTTGGCAGTGGTATTTGCCCTATTTGGTACTTTGGCATCCTTTGGTATTGGTAGCTCAGTACAGTCCAATACTGTCGCGCTTGCTGTGCAAAACAGCTTAGGGATCAGCACACTCACCACTGCAATCGTCATCACCATATTCTCTGCCCTCGTTATTTTAGGCGGCATCAAATCCATTTCTAAAGCCTCTTCATTTATTGTTCCAATTATGGCGGTAGGTTATGTATTGGGTGGCTTAATCATTATTTTCACCAACCTTGAATTGGTGATCCCTGCACTAAAAATGATCTTTAGCTATGCATTTACGGGCGAAGCTGCTGCGGGTGGTGCGATTGGTGCTGCGATTCGTTATGGTGTGGCACGTGGTGTATTCTCTAATGAAGCAGGTATGGGCTCTGCACCCATTGCCGCTGCGGCTGCAAAAACTGACCACCCAGCACGTCAAGGTCTTGTCTCTATGACAGGTACGTTCTTAGACACCATCATTGTTTGCTCAATTACAGGTATCGTACTGGTGATGGGCTTCATCATGGCGGGACAAAGCTTTGGTGATCAAACGGGTGCCGTACTGACGATTAGTGTTTTTGACAAACTACTTCCTGGCTTCGGTGGTTGGGTCGTGACTTTCGGTATTATTTTCTTCGCTTATTCAACCATTCTGGGTTGGAGCTATTATGGTGAAAAATGCTGTACATACCTCTTAGGTGAAAAGTCAGTACTGATTTATCGCTTAATTTACATCGCATCAGTCTTTGTCGGCTGTGTCGTAACACTCGATCTCGTTTGGTTATTTGCCGATACCTTTAACGGTTTGATGGCTGCACCAAACTGTATTGCACTGTTATTGCTCTCAGGCATCATTGTAAAAGAATCGAAAGATTTTATTGAACGTCGTAAATCAGGTGAATTGTACTAATCCCCTGCTAAACAAAAAGCCACGTGAATTCACGTGGCTTTTTTTTTCGGACTGAAAATCAATATTTACTTATTGAATCGTACCAATTTGACCATCATCAAATTTGTCGTTTTTCGTGTTGCTTTCATTGGCTGCTTCATCTTTTGGATCTGATTCAGTATCTTCAATAAAGCCTTCACCAAATTGGTCACCAAACTCATTTTCAGCATATTCAGAATCTACAGCACTGGCTTCCATCAGATCAGCTTCGATTTCTAGGGCAATTTCCAAAGATAAAGAAAAGAACAATACCCCCTGAATTTTCATGTTCCCTTGTTCATCTTCAAGGTATTCACTGAGGGTTTTATATGCAGGGCTGCTTTCATCAAAAGGCACGTCAAGGTATAAATCACCTGTATAGCTATCGATTAAAGACTCACCTTCTAGCCCCATACAAGGGAAATAGTCGATATTTTGCAGGTCAAACCAGTGCATAACATCATTACGCACCGTATTTTTTTCAGGATGTTGATGATCATATTCTTCAAAATGCACAAATAACACATCACGATTTTTTTCACGTGCGATGGCATCGATATGTCGTAATAGTTCAGTCATGTGGTGACCCATTTCAAAAAATATAATGCGCTATTATAAAGTGCTTACTATGTAAAAGTGCAGCTCTTGAAAATAAAACGACATCAATTGACCTTCAACAGTCATTTCATGCGATAAAAACTTGGTTTTTCGATGTATTCACCGCTATGCTGTGACTCAATTTGAGTTTGTGCACAGTAAATATTATGGCGAAAGCAAAAAGTGTCTATCGATGTGAACAATGTGGTGCTGATCATCCCAAATGGGCCGGTCAATGTACCGAATGTGGTGAATGGAATTCATTAGTCGAAGTCAGTATTGCACCCGCCGTTACACACCGTGCACAGCCTAAAATGGGCGGTGGCTATGCAGGTCAAGCCGCTGCTGTGACCACCTTAAATCAAGTTTCTGTTTCGCATGAAACCCGAATGGCAACAGGTATTGGTGAATTTGACCGTGTGCTTGGCGGTGGACTGGTCACAGGTTCAGTTGTGCTGATTGGTGGTGACCCCGGCATTGGTAAATCCACTATTTTGCTACAAACCGCAACCTATATGGCGGCGAGTAAAAGTTCTGCCTTATATGTCACAGGTGAGGAATCTTTGTCTCAGGTGGCGCTACGTGCCCAACGCCTAGATTTGCCGACCGATCAACTCAAAGTCATGGCAGAAACCTGTGTCGAGCGTATTTGCGAAGTATTGGCACATGAACGCCCTGCCGTGGCCATTTTAGATTCGATCCAAACCTTATACACCGAAACACTCCAGTCTGCGCCGGGCGGTGTTTCCCAAATTCGTGAATCGGCTGCACTCCTGACCCGCTTTGCCAAAAATAGTGGCACAGCATTGTTTATTGTCGGTCACGTAACAAAAGAAGGCTCTTTGGCAGGCCCTCGTGTGCTTGAGCACATGGTCGATTGTGTTTTGTATTTTGAAGGTCAGTCTGACTCGCGCTTCCGTATGATTCGGGCGGTGAAAAACCGTTTTGGTGCGGTCAACGAGCTTGGTGTATTTGGCATGACTGATAAAGGTCTGCGCGAGGTATCAAACCCATCCGCTATTTTCCTGAGTCGTTATGATGAAGCCATTCCGGGTTCCATTGTCATGATTAGCCGTGAAGGTACACGTCCACTTTTGGTTGAAGTTCAGGCTTTGGTAGATGATGCGCACGGACAACCTCGACGCGTGGCCTTAGGTTTAGAACAAAACCGTTTAAACATGCTTTTAGCCGTTATGCACCGTCATGGTGGCGTACAAACTGCAGGACAAGATGTCTATGTCAATGTCGTGGGTGGTTTAAAAATCACAGAAACCGGTTCTGACCTTGCGGTACTTTTAGCCTGCGCCTCTAGCTTAAGAGCTAAAGCCCTGCCACAGCATTTGGCGGTATTTGGCGAAGTTGGACTTTCAGGCGAAATCCGTCCTGTACCCAATGGACAGGAACGACTCAAAGAAGCCATTAAGCATGGCTTCAAAACCATTATTTTACCGCGTGGGAATGCACCGCAAAAACCAATTTCAGGTGTAGAGATTATTTCTGTCGCACGTTTACATGAGGCATTGAGTCAGGCAATTACGCTGACCGATGAGTCTTAGTCACGTTGAATAGTTTATTTTGAATGAATTTTCAATTTTTTACCGATGTTCTATTGAAATTCAGTACAAATGGCGGCATAACTAGATGGCTATTTTAACTTTATATAGATATAGGAAAATTTGATGGAAGTTCGACAGCGTGGTTTGATGACTGCTCTTTTAACAGCAGCCCTTTTGGTAGCGCCGATTGCAGAAGCGAAACGTGCCGGTGGTGGTAAAAGCCATGGTATGAGCCGTCAAGCTGCTCCAACTCAGTCTTATCAGCAACCTCGTCAATCTGCTCCTGTTCAACAGCCTGCAACTGCTGGCGCTCCAGCAAAATCTGGCTCGAATGTGGGCGGAATGGTTGCAGCTGGTGTGGCTGGTGCTGCAATTGGTGCAGTCGCTGCAAATGCGATGGCCGATGACAACAATGGTCAAGCAGCTTCTGAAGCGCAAGCTCAACAACAGGAAGAGAAAGGTGGTATTCCAGGCTGGATCTGGATTTTACTTGCCGCTGCTGTTGCCTTCTTCATTTTCCGTAAGATGGGCGCAAAAAAAAAACTAGCCGCTAACAATCCGTATGCGCCAAACAGCGGTGCAAACAATGCACCGTTTGGCCAGCAAAATGCTGCACCTCGTGCAGGCAATGACAATACGAATATTTTTGGTAATTCTGTAGGCGGCAATTCAGCTTCAAATGCTCCATTTGGTGCTGCTGCTGCAACGAACGCGCCTTTTGGTTCTGCCTATACCAACAGCGGCAATCAATTGCCTGATGGTACAGAACCAGCAACATTCTTACGTGTTGCACGTCAGCGTTTTAACCACATTCAATCGATGAATACGGCAAGCAACATTTCTGAAATTCAGCGTTACTTAACGCCTGACCTTTACCAGTCTATGTATAACGACATTATGGCGAATAAAGATGAAGACGTTGCTGAGTTTTCTAACTTAAATGCTATGGTGGTCGATTCTGCGAACGAAAATGGTCAATACGTTGTAAGTGTGCGTTTTACAGGTACTGTTAGTGAAGACTTAAATAGCCTGCCACAGCCATTTGCTGAAGTATGGCATTTTGTTAAACCTGCGGGTTCTGATCAAGACTGGTTAGTTGCAGGCATTCAACAAGAGCAATAATGTAGACATTTAAGCATTCTTGCATTCTAAAATAGCGACTTCGGTCGCTATTTTTTTGCCTTTATTTCCCTCTTTTTTAATTCAACTTCAACTCAGCATGCTGAAAAATCAATAATTTTGTGAATACATTATTTTAATTATTAATAATAATTGTTATCATTTAGATTAGCTTTAATACAATTTCCAAGCGCTTAAGTATTTTATGAATAGCTCACCACCTGAGGCACTCGTGCCCCCCTCACATCTGCGCTGCCTAAAGCGCGTAAAGACACCCCCTCTCTATTGACCTATCGCTTGATGATTTTCTATCGCTTTGCCCTCGCTTTAGTGGGCGGATATGTTGTCGCGATGCTATCTGCCATGGTGATCGCAGATGTGTTTAGCGAAGACCGTGGAACTGCAGCCATGAGTGCAACTTTAATTGCGTTTATCCTGTGGAGCTGTGCATTTATTTGGGTCTTTATGGTGAATAAAACCCTCAAAGCAACTTTAGGCATTGTGATCCCTGCGGTGTGTTTGTATGCCATTTACATGATGATGGGAAGCTAAAATGCGTGTTGATGCAAAAGTAGAGGGACCGCGCCAGTCCATGTCTTGGCTGCATACATGGGCTAGCCTAATCTTAGGTTGGTTGCTGTATGCTATTTTCCTGACCTGAACCCTGAGCTTCTTTAAAAATGAAATCAATGTCTGGATGACTCCTGAGCTGCATCAATCTGTTCCAGCCAGTTCACAAGTCCAACAAACTGAAGTCGCACTGAATTATTTACAGCAAAATCATCCGAATGCAGGTGCTTGGAATATTTTGCTGCCGAATACGCGTCAAAATGCCACATTAATTACCGTTCGTGAACAAGGTGAAGACCCTCGCGCACGCCGTGGTGGTAAACAAATCTACATTGATAGTGCTACAGGTGAAGTGCTTGAGCCGCGCGATACGCGTGGTGGTAATTTTCTCTATCGTTTCCATTTCGAACTATATGGCATGCCACGTATGTGGACACGATGGTTTATCGGGATAGCCACACTGTTGATGTTAGTTGCCATCATTAGTGGTGTGATTACTCATAAAAAAATCTTTAAAGATTTCTTTACCTTCCGTTCAGGCAAAGGACAACGTTCTTGGCTCGATGCACATAATGCAACCGCAGTATTTGCGCTTCCCTTCCACATCATGATCACCTTTAGTGGCCTGTTGCTACTGTTATTTACGATCATGCCTTGGGGGATTGAACGTATTTATGAAAACCGGGGACAATTTTTACAAGAACAAAATCGTGCCTTGGTTCAAGAAAATAAACCTGAAGGACGTGAATCTGCTCAAGGACGCGAAGAACGTGGCGAACGCCCACAGCAAGCCCGTGCCAATTCTGCACAAAACCAAGGTGAAAATCGTGCTGAGGGCCGTGGTGAAGGTCGAGGAGATCGTCGCTCTAAACGTGAAGAGCAACCTATCGTTGCTGCGCCGTTGACCAACTTAGCGCCAATCGTGACTGCGGTTCAGGCTGAATGGAAAACCAGTCCGATTAGTACCGTTAGCATCATTGCACCAAATACAGACCAAGCTAAAATTGAGCTACGTGCCTTACATGGTGAAAGTGTCGCGTATCGAAATGTCTATGCAAGCAAACAATTTGATGGCGTAACTGGCAAAGACCTAACTGATGAAAGTGCCAAGTTAAAGCACCCTTCTGTACCGATGGGTATTTACAATGTAGTGACTACGCTGCATGAAGCACGCGGTGTAGATTTAGCACTACGTTGGCTGCTGTTTATTTCAGGGATTGTAGGCACACTGATGGTCGCTACAGGTCTCATTCTGTGGTGTGTAAAACGTGCGCCGCAACAGCAAAAACAAGGCTTTAAATCATTTGGCTACCGCACGGTTGAAGTGACCAATATTGCAGCGATTATTGGTTTGCCGATTGCCTGCGCAGCATTTTTCTATGCCAACCGTTTTATTCCCGCACAGCTTGAAAACCGTTCGGAATTAGAAATTCGTAGTTTCTTTATTGTTTGGCTACTGACGCTCGTTTATGCGATTTTCCGTACGCACCGTCAAGCGTGGCTAGAACTTTTAGCTTTTGCCACAGCAATTTTTGCCTTACTGCCGATTGTAAACTTCATGACTGGTGGTCAACCGCTTTGGAATACCATGGCAAATGGCCAATGGATGATTGCATCCTTTGATCTTGCAATGTGGCTTTTGGCTATCTTGTTTGCCTATTCATTTTACAAAGTGAAAAAGCATAAAGGGCTGCCTGTTAAAAAAGCACGTGGCACAAAGGAGGTAGAAGCATGATGTTCTTTCTCCTGATTTGGGCACTGAGTAGCTTAGGTTTTTTTGCCTTGGCAAGCAGCATGTCTAAGCATCAAAAGCAGTTTTACAGCAAAGAGTTAAGTGTGGGCCAAACACGGTTAGCCACGTTAGTCGGCTGGGCGCTATTGATTATTGCCTTGATAATTTGCCTCTCACTTGGCACGCCGAGCAATAACATCAGTTATTGGTTTGGCGCGCTGACCATTGCGGCTTTATTTGTCGGGCTATGTATTAGTTATATCGCTGAATATTTTTGGAAAATTATCGGTGCATTAGTTGTCGTCTTTGTATTGTCAGCTGTGTTATTGAAATTTTAATTCTTTAGACAACGATCTCTAAACATTCTCTAAACATTGAAAGCCAATCTTCGGATTGGCTTTTTTCATGCCAACCGATTAGGCTATGCCTATTCTGCTCTTTTGGATTACACATGTCTGAACTTTCGATCTCTCCTGCTTTATATAACCGCGCCATGGCAGGAAATAAAGATGCTCAATTTGAACTGGCTGAAATTTATATGCAAAGTGAAAATGATGAGCATGTTGAACTTGCTGAAGAATGGGCACTCAAAGCAGCTCAGTTAGGTCATGTAGAAGCGATGTATTGGCTGGGTGAAGGTTATGCAGTCTATGCCAAAGATATGCTCGAAGAAGATCCTGAAGAATCTAAAACCTATTTTGAGCATGCGCACCGCTGGTTAGAACAAGCGGCGAAGCATGACCATCCTGCTGCAATTTTAGAATTGGCCAATTTTTACCGTCGCGGCGATGTAGTGGAAAAAGATGTCGCTAAATCCATTGAACTGGTTGAACAATCTGCAAAATTAGGTGAAGTTCAGGCCATGCGTGATTTGGCTTTTATTTATGCCAATGGATTAGGCATCGACGCCGATGAAGAAAAAGCAGATTTTTGGAATGAAAAAGCCAATATGGCTGAGCAATAATCCAATTATTTTCTAAAAAATAAAGCCCATCTCATGATGGGCTTTTTTCATTCAACAATATGGCTCAGCTCGCCACATAATCATTTACATCCACAATAATGACTTGTCGGCAAATGCCTTCCGCACCACGCTGCTGTTCAAATACGTCTGCTGGCATGGCATCAAAGCTGTCAAAGAAACTGATCTCTGTCTCATCAATGTCATACACCAAGGAATGATTCCCCACTCCGTCTAGGGTGTCGTAATAGACAATCACAAACTGATTTTGTTCAAAAGCCTGCTGGATTTGTGCATAGCCAATTGCAGGTAATATAGGCAGTTCCAATTGATCCGCTTCTGCATAGCTGCGTTTTTCACTGTCTTGCAGCTCAGGATCATGCTCTGTGTAAAACTTTACTTGGAAGCCAAACTTCTTTAACCCAACGGCTAAACCAATGGTTGTTGTGCCATGGTCAGCTTCATAAGCGCAAACTTCGATGAGTTGCTGAATGTCTGCATCTATACCTAAGTGCTGCAGCAGCATCCACACCGCATAAATGCCCCCGTTGGCTTCTAAATTTGCCAACTCATCAGGTATTTCCATCGACATATATCAAAACTCAAAATTGCTTATGGACGATGATAAACAAATCGCAGCAGTTTTGCCTGCAAGTTTTAATCCAGACCTGATTTCACATGCACAAAAATAATGTCCAAATCTTGTTTGGGCACAAAATTCTTTTCAACCATTTGAAACTGCGTAGCGCTGATTTTCTTCACTTTACCTGCCCAGCAAAAAGAAACCAACTCTCCTGCATCACGCTCGATAGTCAGTTTAAAATCTTGAATAGGCTTTGCCCAATTGGCACCAGTTTTTAAGATATAGCCCAGCGCTTGAAATGGTGCATGCTGTGATTTAGCCTTTCTGAGTCCTGCCTTAAAGTTTTGATCCATACAATAACTTTTATTATATTCATCAGGATATAAAGCCACAGACCCACCCACTAGCGGTGCATATTGATGCTGTACACGTGTGAGCGCATTGGCTTTAAACGTTTGCTTCCAGCTATAAATCACCTGAGATGACCATGAAATTTCTTCACTCAAATCTTTGGGCAATACTTTTTGCAGCGCTGCATTTTTACAGTTTCTAAGCTTTGCCTCAAAAGTTTTATATTCAACATCTTGCCTGCTCCACGGATTCAGCATGTCTTTTTCCGTAAATCCGCATTGCTTAAAACTCTCAGTCATATCAATCGGCGCTGTTTTCTCATCTTTTTGAATAAAAGTGCGTACGTGCATTTCAGGCTGAATCGTTTTTCCATTCACCTGAACTTTAAAACTTTTTAGCAATTTTTCAGTATTGGCAAAATCAGATTCAAAGAAGTTTTCAACTTTTGGCAGCGGAAATAAGACCGTTTCAGTCACATCTTGATTGCTTAAATTTTTGAACTGGTAATCAACCTTAATAATTTTTTTACTAATAAACAGGTCTTCACCGAACATTTGAATATCTTTATTTTTCAGGTACTGCACCCCTCCCGTTGCCACATAGCCTGTTGAATCGTTGGCATATGTTAGTGCTGAAAAACACAAGCATATGAATGCAGTTAATTTTTTCATTATTAGCTTCCAATTTTTTATATTTAAAATTGCACTAGAATATCATCGACCATTTTTCAGGAATATACTCAGAAATTAGCCCTATCCCGATAATTATAAGGGCAATGATGCCAATCAAAATAATAAAACTCACTGCTTTTATGACTACTCTAAGGGTTAAATTTAAGCCTTTCGTATAATTTTCAATAAAGCCTGAAAATTTAAATAAGGATAAAACCCCAATCAAAATTAAAGGCAGAAAAAAAATATCTTGTGGTGAAAAGTCGCCTCGCCTTGCTGAGACAGCTTGTGAAGATACGAGTAAAACTAGGAAAATATTAAATTTTAATATATTCATGATATGTACGTTATTATCTTTTTATTATCAGATTATTCATCTACATATTAACCAATTTTTGATTGGAACTCACTCTATTTCCAAGTACAATACTCCGCTAGTCGAGGGATGCTGCGACTTTCTTATAGGCACTAAATATAAGATCGCTAGGCTCGACGATTCGGTTGGACACTCGTTCCAATCAACAACGGCATCCGCGAACTGAATGATCAATTGTTTTTATTAAGGAGATCGTGATGAACGCGGTTAATGCTTCATTTACAGATTATAAAGTTGCCGATATTTCACTAGCTGACTACGGCCGTAAAGAAATCAAACTTGCAGAAGCAGAAATGCCAGCCCTAATGGGTCTTCGCAAACGCTATGCAGCGGCTAAACCGCTTGCTGGTGCGAAAATCCTTGGCTGTATCCACATGACCATTCAAACTGCAGTTTTAATTGAAACTCTAGTTGAATTGGGCGCAGAAGTACGCTGGACTTCATGCAACATCTTCTCTACTCAAGACCACGCTGCTGCTGCAATCGCTGCTGCAGGTATTCCTGTATTTGCTTGGAAAGGCGAAACTGAAGAAGAATACATGTGGTGTCTTGAACAGCAAATCAATGTGAACGGTACACCTTGGGATGCCAACATGATTCTGGACGATGGCGGTGACTTAACTGCACTTGTTCACGAAAAATACCCAGAAGTGATTGCAAAAATCCACGGTATTACAGAAGAAACCACTACAGGTGTTCAACGTCTTTACGAAATGCACCGCGACGGTACTTTAAAAGTTCCAGCGATTAACGTAAATGACTCTGTCACTAAGTCTAAAAACGACAACAAATACGGCTGCCGTCACTCACTTAACGATGCAATCAAACGTGGTACAGATATGCTTTTATCTGGTCGTCGTGCGCTTGTAATCGGTTATGGTGACGTAGGTAAAGGTTCTGCTCAATCACTTCGTCAAGAAGGCATGATTGTACGTGTCACTGAAGTTGACCCTATCTGTGCAATGCAAGCATGCATGGACGGTTTCGAAGTTGTTGCTCCGTATAAAAATGGCATTCAAACGGGTAAGAAAGAAGACATCAACCTTGATCTTCTTCAAAATACTGACTTGATCGTAACAACAACTGGTAACTACCACGTATGTGACGCTGCAATGCTTGATTCATTAAAAGCTGGCGCTGTAGTTTGTAACATCGGTCATTTCGATACTGAAATCGACACAAATTACTTACGTGGTTACAAGTGGGTTGAAGTGAAGCCACAAGTTCACCAAGTGTATCGTACAGAAAATGAAAACGATTACTTAATCCTTCTTTCTGAAGGCCGTTTGGTGAACCTTGGTAATGCAACCGGTCACCCTTCACGTATTATGGATGGTTCTTTTGCCAACCAAGTGTTGGGTCAAATGCACCTATTCGCTGAAAAATTTGCTGATCTTCCTGAAGATCAAAAACAAGCTGCAATCCGCGTAGAACTTATTCCTAAGAAATTAGACGAAGAAGTTGCTGCTGCAATGGTTGCTGGTTTCGGCGGCGTATTAACGACTTTGACTCAAGAACAAGCGGATTACCTCGGTGTTCAAGTTGAAGGCCCGTTCAAAGCTGAGGCTTATAAATACTAAGTTTTATAAATACCTCTCCCTAACCCTCTCCTGAGCGTGCTTCAAGCACTGCTTTGAAGCTCAGCGCAAGAGAGGGAACTCTTCATTGTGAAAGCAAATTTGATGTTAACTCCAAATCACTATTACTTTCATAATGGAAGTCCCTTCTCCCTCTGGGAGAAGGTTAGGATGAGGGGATTTTTTTAAATAAAAGTATTTATAAAAAAGGATTTGAACATGTCAAAACAGATTCCTATTTCCTTTGAGTTTTTCCCGACCAAAACTGATGCGGGCGCGGAAAAACTTAAAGTTGTACACCAAGAACTACAATTATTAAATCCTGAATTTTTCTCTGTAACATACGGTGCAGGCGGTTCTACCCGTGAACGTACTTTGTCTACATTGAACGACTTCAACGGTAAAGGCACACCGGTTGCCCCTCACCTGTCTTGTATTGGTGACAGCAAAGCACGTATTGCTGAATTGCTGGATTTATATAAATCACAAGGTATTGACCGTATTGTTGCGCTGCGCGGCGACTTGCCGTCTGGTCAAGTGGGCTTAGGCGAATTGCCTTATGCAACGGACTTGGTACGTTTCATTCGTGAGCACACTGGTGATCATTTCAAAATTGAAGTTGCAGCATACCCAGAAATGCACCCGCAAGCAGACAGCTTTGATCTCGACATCAAACGTTTCTGCGATAAAGCCAATGCAGGCGCTAATGCAGCACTCACACAATTCTTCTTTAATCCAGATGCCTATTTCTACTTTGTAGAGCGCATTCAAAAAGAAGGCGTGAACATTCCTGTCGCTCCAGGCATTATGCCGATTACCAATGCAAGCAATTTAATTCGTTTTGCTGATGGTACAGGTGCAGAAATTCCTCGCTGGATTCGCAAACAGCTTGCGACTTATGGCGACGACACAGCGTCAATCAAAGCCTTTGGTCATGAAGTGATTGTGAAACTTTGCGAACGCCTGATTGCTGGTGGTGCGCCAAGCCTGCACTTCTACACCATGAATACCACTGACCCTACACGTCAACTTGTGAAAGACCTCGGTCTTGCATAAGACATTTCGACCTTTTTGAGAGTAAAACTTTAATGCCACGTTTTTATATTGAAGCTGATTTAACTGTTGATACGACTGTTGAATTAACGGAAACAGTGTTTCATCACTGGGTAAAAGTTTTACGTGCTCAAGTAGGCGAAACAGCCACTTTGTTCAATGGGCAAGGTGGCGAATACCATGTTGAATTGGTTGAAGTCGCTAAAAAGTCAGCTGCCGTCCAAGTTTTGCAATTCAATCCAAGCAATCGCACACCATATTTTACAGCGCTCTTGGGTCAAGTGATGAGCAAAGGCGACCGCATGGATTATGCGATTCAAAAAGCGGTGGAACTCGGTGTTTCTGAAATTCAACTACTCACTTCAGAACGTTGTGAAATGCGTTTGAAGTACGATCGTGATCAAAAGAAACTCGACCATTGGCAAGGCATTGCTATTGCAGCTTGCGAACAGTGTGGTCTCAACATTGTCCCTAAAGTACTTGCGCCACTTTCCCTTGAAAAATGGTTGGAAAGTGATCTGCCGACAACCAAGTTGGTACTCGCACCCAATAAAGATGAAGTTGATGTATTAGCTGATGCTGACCCGTACTTTGCCTTACTGATTGGCCCTGAAGGTGGCTTGAGCGAAGCCGAGATCAGCGCCGCAAATGAGAAAGGTTTTGTGAACTGGTGTATCGGTGAACGTGTCCTTCGCACAGAAACTGCACCTGTAGTTGCACTTTCAATTTTAAATTATAAATTTATTTAATTTTTACTCGATAGTTCATCTGAAAGCATCAATGATGGCATCCTTGATATTGCTTTTTATTTGTAACGCAATTACCCTAGAGTCAATAAAAACAAATGATTTGTTACTAAGAATAAACAAATACTCTCAGGAACAATACAAATACAACGATCTAAATTTGGTTAAGGCAGGGTTTTTATATTCATGACGTATAAACAAGATGAATATATCAAGCAGTACAATCATACTGCTCAAATTGCGAACACGATTCGCCATAGCCGCTATTTTTTAGTCAGTATCCTGATTATTTGCTTATATATTTTTTCGATATATCAAATTTTTTATAAATCACCATCTTTGTATTTCAATATTTGGTTTATTTTTACCGAAGTTTTTGTCAGTTTATGCTGGCTGATCAGCACCGTTTATTTTAAACCTGAACAATATTCACTGATGATTGCGCATCGTTGGCTACAATTTCAGTGTTTTTCTGTCGGCACACTGATTGCGAGCGGTATTTTTTTAATTTTTTATTATTTACCTGCGACCAATCAAAGCTTTGAACCAATTCAAGCCCTGACACTCTCTGCCCTACTCTTGATCGTGACGCAAACCTTTGGTTTGACCTATTTGACGCAAAAACTTAATTATTTCTGTTTAGCCTTTATCCCGTCTATCGTGCCCTATCTGATTGCACAGTTCTTTTTCTTAGATGGTTCAAATCACTTATTTAGCCTGAGTATTAATTTTGGGCTCATTGTGATTCTAATGTGCGCCATGACGTCATATCGCATTCATCGTCGTGTATCGACTTTACATGCTAAAAATAACCTACTGGTCGATAGTGCCAAGCAACAAGTCAAATGGACTGATGAACTGTGTCAGCAGCTCCAAGATGAAGTCAACAAATCACGAGACATCGAATTACAGCTACAACTGGGTAACCAAATCCTTGAACAGAAAGTTAAAGAGCGGACCTTCGACATTGAGCAAATGAACAAGGATTTAGAAAACCAACAAGCCAATTTAGTCCTTGCGCATGAAATCGCCGGTTTACGTCCTTGGGATTGGAACATCAAAGACCGTAAAATCGTTGTCACCAACTATAAGCAAGAAAAAACCCTTAGACATTCGAAAGAGCATCAGCAACAGTTACAACATGTGATCCATCCTGATGATATCCCACATTTTAAATCAGCGATGATTCAACATCTTCGTGGATTTAAAGACCGTTATGAGGCCACCTATCGGATTCAAAACAGTCAAGGAAAATGGAGTTGGGTACATGATATTGGGCGAGTCATTCAACGCGATCCAGATAACCGCAAGCCCTTGCGCATGGTCGGTATTCGTCGTGATATCCATCAAGAACGGACGTCTCAAGAACGTTTAAAACTTGCAGCCAGCGTACTCGAACAAGCTGCTGAAGGGATTTTCATTTTAAATGAAGAGCTGTGCTATATCGAAGTCAATCCGTTTTACGAACAATTAACCGGCTTTAACTACGACCAAATTATTGGCAAACATCTATTTGATATCACAGCAAATTACAAATCAATTCAACGCAGTATGCACTACTCGATCATTAAACAAGTGCTGAAAATTGGTGAATATGATGGTGAGTTGCACGAAAAATTTCTTTCAGGTAAAGAACTGACGCTATGGATGCATATTAATGCGATTACTGATGATCAAAACCGCGTTACCCATTATATCGGGATTGTCTCAGACCTGACCGAACGTAAATTGCAAGAACAACGTTTATCTTATTTAGAAAATTATGACACCTTAACGGATTTGCCGAACCGTTTTTATTACAACTATCAACTGCATCAATATTTAGTTTCACAGCAAGATTCGATTAAACAGTTGGCCGTCATTCGTTTAAACATCGACCGTTTCCGTCCATTAAATGAATATCTCAGCAACAATGGTGGTGACGAACTGTTACGCCAAGTCGCACAGCGTTTACGTCTAACCAATGCCGAAGCATTATTTGTTGCGCATTTAAATGGCGATGATTTTGCGATTGTGTATGAAATTTCACATATCCGCCCTTCTGTGCAAGAGCATTGTGAACGCATCAATAAAGCCTTTAGCATTCCATTTAATATTTTTGGCCAAGAACATGTCATCACTTTATCGATGGGCGTCGCGTTCTATCCTGAGCATGGCCGTCAGCTAGATTATCTAAATAACTGTGCAGAACAAGCGCTGAGCGAAGCTAAAAATTTGGGAGGCAATACTACACGTTATTATTCCAATGAAAATACCGCATTATTAGAGCAAGGGATCTTCTTGGAACGCGACTTGCGTAAAGCCATTCAAAATAATGAGCTGGTGGTGTATTACCAACCGAAGATCAATTTCCGTGATAAAAATATTTACGGTTTTGAAGCCTTGGTGCGCTGGAATCATCCTGAAAAAGGCTTAATACCACCGGGCTTATTTATTCCTTTAGCAGAACAAACCAGTTTAATTTCCGATATCGGGCGTTTTGTCCTGCAAAAAACCGCGCAGCAAATTCGCTTTTGGAATAATTTGGGTTATCAAAATATTTGTGTATCCGTCAATATTGTTGCACAGCAACTGCGCCGTGGACAATTATTAAATGATTTAGATGAAGCGATAGATGCCAATCAAATTGATGGTGCCAGTCTGGAACTGGAAATTACAGAATCTTCTTTGGTCGAAAATCTAGATTCAGTACGTGAACTATTAAACGAAATAAAAAAACGTAAAATCAATATTTCACTTGATGATTTTGGCACTGGCTACTCATCTCTATCCTATCTGGCTGATTTTCCAATTGATATTTTAAAAATAGATCGCAGTTTTATCTCTAAAATTGGTGAAAATAAACAATTGGCCATCGTTAGTGCCATGATTGCCATGGGTAAAGCGATGGGCATGACGGTAGTCGCTGAAGGGATTGAAACTGAACAGCAGTTACAGTATCTACAAGACTTAGAATGTGACATTGCTCAAGGCTATTTTTTCTCTAAGCCACTGCCACAAGAAGAGGCAACCGTGTTCCTTGAAAATAATATCTCTTCGCCTGCTTATACTTACTTAATATAAGTCACTATGCCTGAGCTATAAGATTGTCTGAAAAAGACGCGACTTCGACTGTCCCAACTGTGCAACTAATGTTATATTCAAGCGGATAAAGCAAGCATTGCAGCTTTATATTGGATAAACAAAACACAATCGAGATACAGATGGACGATCAATCTTTAAAACAGCAGGCTTTGTATTATCACGAATTTCCAACTCCGGGGAAAATCAGCGTTACACCAAGCAAACAATTGGTCAACCAACACGATTTAGCCCTCGCATACTCGCCAGGTGTCGCGGCACCTTGTTTAGAAATTGAACGCGACCCATCTACTGCTGCACTTTACACAGCGCGCGGTAATCTTGTTGCTGTAGTCAGTAACGGTACAGCCGTACTGGGCTTAGGTAACATTGGTCCTTTAGCGTCAAAACCTGTTATGGAAGGTAAAGGCGTTCTATTCAAAAAATTCGCTGGTGTTGATGTTTTTGACATTGAAATTGCTGAAAACGATCCAGACAAAATCGTAGATATCGTTGCAGCATTGGAACCAACTTTCGGTGGTATCAACCTTGAAGACATCAAGGCCCCAGAGTGTTTCTACATCGAGCAAAAACTTCGTGAACGCATGAATATTCCTGTGTTCCATGATGACCAACACGGTACATCAATCATTGTGGGTTCTGCATTACTGAATGCACTTCAACTCAATGGCAAAAAAATTGAAGAAATCAAAATTGTCGCTTCTGGCGCAGGTGCTGCTGCCCTTTCATGTTTGAACTTACTTTGCGCACTTGGCGTGAAAAAAGAAAACATCGTTGTGGCAGATTCACGCGGTTTATTGACGACTAAACGTGAAGGCTTGGATGAGTCGAAAAAGGCATACGTTCAAGACATCGAAGGCTCTCAGCTTGCTGATGTAATGGAAGGTGCGGACATGTTCCTCGGTCTTTCAGCAGCAGGTATTTTGACCAAAGAAATGGTTAAAGTCATGGCGAAAGATCCGATCATCTTTGCCCTTGCTAACCCTGACCCTGAAATTCTTCCTGAACATGCACATGAAGCACGTCCAGACGTGATTATGGCAACTGGTCGTTCAGACTATCCAAACCAAGTGAACAATGCGCTTTGCTTCCCTTATATCTTCCGTGGCGCACTAGATGTTGGTGCAACTACGATTAATGAAGAGATGAAGATTGCTTGTGTACATGCGATTGCTCGCATGGCGCATGTCGAAGCTGATGCTGCATCGTATGGTGAAAAATCTGCTTCATTTGGTCGTGATTACCTGATTCCGCGCCCATTAGATCAACGTTTGATTCTTGAAATTGCACCTGCAATTGCACAAGCAGCGATGGATTCTGGTGTTGCAACTCGTCCGATTCAAGACTTCTCTGCATATCGTCAACGTTTATCTGAATTCGTCTACAACTCTGCGTTTATGATGAAACCAATTTTTGCGCAAGCGAAAACTGATCCGAAACGCATTGCATATGCTGAAGGTGAAGATTTGCGTGTACTTCGCGCGGTGCAAATTGCTGTTGATGAAGGTTTAGCAAAACCAATTCTTGTCGGTCGTCCTGCAGTCATTGAAGCAAACATCAAAAAATTAGGTCTACGTCTTGAAGACGGCGTGAACATCACTATCGTCGATCAAGAGAAAAACCCTGATTACGATAAGTTTGCTGACGATTACTACAGCATCATGCAACGTAAAGGTGTAACACCTGAATACGCTCAGCGTGAAGCACGTCGTCGCTCTACCCTGATCGCTGCAATGCTGGTTCGTCATGGTGTGGCTGACGGTATGCTATGTGGTACTTATTCTAGCTACGACATTCACTTAGACTTCGTCAGCAATGTGATTGGTCTAAAAGAAGGCCGCAATAATTTCTTCACGCTGAATGCATTGATGCTTGAAGACCGTAACTTGTTTATTGCCGATACTTACATTAACCGTAATCCAACAGCTGAACAGCTTGCTGAAATGACTATTTTAGCGGCTGAAGAAGTACGCCGTTTTGGTATTACGCCGCGTGTAGCATTGCTTTCTCACTCAAGTTTCGGTTCTGACCAAAATGATCCTAGCGCACAAAAAATGCGTAAGGTTTATGATATTTTGTCAGAAATTGCACCTGAACTTGAAGTTGAAGGTGAAATGCATGGTGATGCCGCACTGGATGAAAATATTCGTCATTTCGCATACCCGAACTCACGTTTTAAAGGTTCTGCGAACTTGCTGATTATGCCTAATCTAGATGCAGCGAACATTTCGTTCAACTTGTTGAAATCAACTTCAGGTAGTAACGTGACAATTGGCCCAATTCTTTTGGGTGCTGCAAAACCTGTTCATATATTAACGCCAACAGCGACAACTCGCCGTTTAGTGAATATGACTGCATTAACAGTTGCAGAGATTCAAGAAAACGAAAAACTAGCACTCTAATTTAGTTGACCTGAACACACTTTGTGACTTGAGAAAACCTCTGTTCTGTAGCATGATTGCTCTAAGAATAGAGGTTTTTTCATGCAAGTTTATTTAGTAGGCGGTGCAGTTCGAGATCACTTGCTCGGGCACCCCTATCACGAAAAAGATTATGTCGTTGTCGGTGCAACGCCGGAACAATTACTTGCTCAAGGTTATCAACCTGTGGGTAAAGATTTCCCTGTTTTTCTTCATCCAGAGACCAAAGACGAATATGCCTTAGCCCGTACAGAACGTAAGTCTGGACATGGGTATCATGGCTTTGAATTTTATACCGACGTCAATGTCACACTCGAACAAGATCTCATTCGACGTGACCTCACGATCAATGCGATTGCCATGGATGATGCTGGCCAAATTTATGATCCCTACCATGGTCAACAAGATTTAGAGCGACGCATCCTTCGCCATGTGTCTGATGCCTTCGTCGAAGATCCTTTGCGAGTTCTGCGGATTGCACGTTTTGCAGCACGTTATAAAGCTTTAGGTTTTAAAGTGGCTGAAGAAACACTTGCGCTGATGCAAGAGCTTGCCAAATCTGGCGAGCTTGAAGCCCTCACACCTGAACGCGTATGGAAGGAAACATCCCGTGCATTAATGGAAGACCATGCAGATGAATATTTTGAAGTCTTAAGAGCCTGTGGCGCTTTAAAAGTCTTATTCCCTGAAATTGATGCGTTATACGGTATTCCACAGCGTCCTGAATATCATCCTGAAATAGACTGTGGTATTCATACCATGATGTCATTGCAGCAAGCCTGTCGTGCCAATTATTCTTTGGATGTTCGTTTTGCTGTACTGGTACACGACTTGGGCAAAGCACTCACTCCAGTAGATGAGTTACCACGCCATATCATGCATGAAGAACGTGGGGTAAAACCGGTTACCGAAGTCTGTGACCGTATGCGTGTACCCACCAATACCAAGCAATTGGCCATTTCAGTATGTAAAGAGCATTTAAAATGCCATCAAGCCTTGAGTTTAAAACCGGGGACATTATGGCGTCTGTTACAACGTATGGATGTACTACGCCGTCCTGAACGCGTAGAGGCCTTTGTACAAGCCTGTGAATGTGATTCACGTGGTCGCTTAGGTTTAGAGGATCGTGCCTATCCGCAAGCTCAATACGTTTTAGATGCCATGCAGGTGGTTCGTAATATTAAGGCTGCCGATCTTCCACCTGATGTATCAGGGCCGGATATTGGTGAAATGCTGATTGAACGACGTATCCAAGCCATTGCAGAACTAAAAACCAGTCAATATGCAGTTGAAGCATAATTAGAGCACCTTCGGGTGCTTTTTTAATTTACCTTTTCTATATTTTCCTTTTCTATATTTTTAAAACTTTAACTTTTGCAATATTTCACCTTGCCCTTTCAGATATAGATAAGCTTTGAAAAATATCTGCATTCACATCAAGGCTCATTCATCTATGCTCTAAGGAAAACAAACCATCGAGCTGACAATATGCATCCCCAAATTCGTCCACTACACCTCCCAAAAGATCTCCTCGACATTCATCAACTCACACTCCAATTGGGTTATGAAATACCACCAGAGCGACTCCAACAGCATTGGCAGTTGATTCATTTGGATAAGCATTATCAAACCTTGGTGATGATGGCTGATGACCGCGTCATTGGTTATGCAGGTTTTATCCAACAATACAGTTGGGAGTTTGAGGAAGGATTTATTCGGATTCAGGCTTTTGTCATTGATGCCAGTTATCGCGGTCAAGGTTTAGGGCGACGCTTCATGCAAGCCATTGAGCAAAGCGCTCGGCGACAAGGTCTAAAACGTATTTTACTCAACAGTGGTAATCGTCCTGAACGCTATGCCGCACATGCTTTTTATCAAAATTTAGGGTTTGAAGCCTATAGTTTGGGTTTTACTAAACATTTAAATTGATCGGCCAATTTTACCATCAGCCGATCAAGACATTTTTTAAGAAATATCAGCTGGGAAACTAATGACTTTTTCAAGTTTTAACTGATTCGTTGCCACCATTAGCAATCGATCAATGCCTAAGGCTATACCTGCACACTCACTCATATACGGTAATGCAGCAAGCAAATATTCATCAATCGGCATCACATGCAAGCCAAGTTTAGCGCGCTCTGCATTATCCGCCTCAAAACGACGGCGTAAAACGTCTGCATCAATCAGTTCATCATAAGCATTTGCTAACTCTAAACCTTCGATATATAGCTCAAATCGTGCTGCAACCAATTCACCATCTTCGTCCACACGGGTTTTCGCCAAAGAAGCCATTTCCGGTGGAAAATCTGTAAGGAACACTGGCGTATCAAAACCGAGGCTCGGCTCAACATAATGCGAGAACAATAAATCGATATAGCCTAAACGGTCTTCACCCAGATCTAAGCTTAGTCCCACACGACGACAGCAATCTTTCAGATCTTGTAAAGAAGCTTGTAACGGGTTCAAATCCAAACGATCCATAAAGGCATGCTTATAGCTCAAAATAGTTGGACGAACTTCACCAAAGCGCTGTTTCAAAGTTTCATTCAATAAGTCCGTCACTTCAAACATCAAGTCTTTTAAGCTAAAACCCGGACGGTACCATTCCAACATGGTGAATTCACTGTTGTGTTTACGTCCATGTTCATCATCACGGAAAACTTTACAGATTTGGTAAATAGATCCACTGCCACTTGCCAACAGACGTTTCATGGCAAATTCAGGTGAAGTTTGCAAATAATGCGTTTGCTTTTGACCATTCACATGGCGCTGAGCCTGTACCGATGCTAAATGCACATCGGTGACACCCGCTTGAGAAAGCACAGGTGTTTCCACTTCTAGTACATCACGTGCCGCAAAAAACTGGCGAATTTGAGCATACATCGTGGCACGTGCACGAAGTGCAGTGAGTTCACAACTCGGTTGAAAGTTCATTTGACTCATGCTGCTGGGCCTCCATGTGCAGCCCATTCACGGCGTAAAGGATAGGTTTTACGTAAATAATCAAAGGCTTTTTGATCCACCTTACCGTCTTTTAGGCAAGCACGTAAGTTGGCATCATCACGAGCGATATCATAAATATCTTTTAAGTAACGCTGTAATACCGTCTTAAAGTCAGCACCCGTAAAATATTGTTCACAGACAGGCAACTGGCTTTCAAAAGCCTTATTTATCGGTTGATTGAAAGTTTGACAGAATGCTTCATAGATCATCTGTGTGCCACGCGCTTTACCTTCCAAGCTATAGCCGGCAATATGCGGTGTCACCAGGTAAATTAAATCTAACAACGCTGCTGAAATCTCTGGCTCATGTTCAAAAACGTCTAAGACCACTTTACGCTGAGTCTGTTGAATATCGGCAATTAAGGCAGCTTCTTCGACCACTGGCCCACGCGCGGAATTAATCAATATCGCAGTTGGCTTCATAGTAGAAAGTGCAGCAGCGTTGATTAAATGATAGGTAGGATGTTCACCCTCTTTAGTCAGTGGGACATGGGCACTAATCGCATCTGCATTTTTTAACAGTTCTGCAAATTCAACTTGTTTCACCTGATCAGATTGCACAAATGGATCATAGCCAATGACATTCCAACCGAATAATTCTGCCATGACGGCCAAACGTGAACCAACATTACCTAAACCAACGATGCCCAAGGTAAATTGTTCATTTGCATTCAACAATTCAGGTTTAACGTAAAGCAATGCCGTAATCACATATTCTGCAACCGCTTGTGCATTACAACCTGCGGCATTTGACCAAGCAATCCCCTGCTTTTCTAAAGCAGTAATCTCTAAATGATCTGTTCCAATCGTAGCACTACCGACAAATTTGAGTGCGGTCTGTTGAATTAAGTCTGCATTTACCTGAGTCACCGATCGCACCAATAATGCATCGGCTTCTTTGACATCTTCATGGGTCAGTGTTCGACCTGCTGCTTGCTTTATTTCACCAAATTCGGCAAAAAAATACTCAGTAAATGCCAGATTTTCATCTGCAACGATTTTCATAGTTCATCTCATAGTTCCACTATAAACATGATAACGCGTTGCCCAAGCCATGACTATTCCTCTGCACATAAGGCACAGTGCCTTCAATCTACAATCTTGATGATTGAAAATTATATTAGCGACAATAATCTGACCGCTGATCTTCAATTAAAGACAAGGCCGCCTGCCAAGCCGCTTGAATAATGGGCTCGGCCATCGGATTTTCAAACTGCTGCAACGTATGTTCACAAACCTTCGGACTTGGATAATGCAATGTAGCACTCGACAATGCTTTTACTTGAATTTGACAAGCTCGTTCTAAAAAGTAAATTTCATGAAATACCCGTGCCACACTATCCCCAGTCGCAAGCAAACCGTGATTGCGTAAAATCATGCAGCGATAATCACCCATATCCTGCACCAACCTTTCACGCTCTTCAGTTGAAAAGGCTATGCCCTCATATTCATGATAAGCAATGTTCTGATAGAACTTTAACGCATGTTGCGAAATTGGCAATAAACCATGTTCCTGCGCAGAAACTGCCACGCCATCGGCAGTATGCGTATGAATCACGCAATTAATATTTGTACGTGCATGATGTAAGGCAGAATGAATCACAAAACCTGCGACATTCACCATCTTCCCCGCATCATAGGTTTCAACAATTTTACCTTCATGATCAATTTTGACCAAATCCGAAGCCGTCATTTTGTCAAAGGTCACACCATAGCGATTAATCAGAAAATGCTCAGGTTCATGACTTAAACGCTGGCTGATATGGGTATCAATTAAGTCGGTCATTTTATAATAAGCCACCAAGCGATACAGTGCCGCCAATTGACAACGCGCTTGCCATTCCAGTTCATGAATAAGCTCTGATTTTTGCATGGGTGAATTCCTTTTCCAAATCGATTGATCTTGTTTTCTGTTTATTGTGAATAATTAATAGCATGTCATATCCATGCTGTATATCAGCTTCGCCTGTAGAAAAAAACTATTCAAAAAATTTAGGCAATAAAAAAACCCCAATGTAAAACATTGGGGTTTTTTGAATATGGCGGAAGCGGTGAGATTCGAACTCACGGAGGACTCACACCCTCGTCGGTTTTCAAGACCGGTGCATTAAACCGCTCTGCCACGCTTCCATGGCCGCTATCATATAAATAAAAATTCAGATTGGCAAATTATTTTGCCTTATTTTGAACACTTGGCGAATCGTTCAGACAAAATTTAGGCGATTGTAAAATTTTGGCTTCGAGCTGAAAAATAGATGCTCAATCAATATGTATTGAATTGAGATCAAGGCAAATTGCATTGCCTAAATTTACGCACATAAAAAAACCCTGATGTTAAAAACATCAGGGTTTTTGAATTTGGCGGAAGCGGTGAGATTCGAACTCACGGAGGACTCGCGCCCTCGTCGGTTTTCAAGACCGGTGCATTAAACCGCTCTGCCACGCTTCCATGGCCGCCATCATATAAATAAATTTCAGCAATGGCAAATTATTTTGTAAAAAACACGTCCAATTGAACAAAATAAGAGCAGTTTGTTATTTTTCAGTACTTTCGCCCATTTCATAACGAATTGAATTGATATACCAACATTTTTTTCCCAGTGGGGTCAGGACTTCGACCTCATCATCCACTTGCTTGGACAGGAGTGCTCGAGCCATAGGTGAATCAATTGAGATATGCTGTGGATGATGATCATAAATTTCATCTACCCCCACGATCCTTAACGTTTTTTGTTCGCCTTCATCATTTTCAATATCGACCCACGCCCCAAAATAGACTTTCCCTTTTTGTTCGGGTGAATAATCGATAATACGAAGCTCTTCCAAACGTTTTCCCAAATAGCGTACACGTCGGTCAATTTTGCGTAACAATTGCTTATTATATTGATAATCCGCGTTTTCCGAACGGTCGCCAAGACTGGCCGCCCAGTTCACTTTTTTGGTAATTTCAGGTCGTTCTTCATGCCATAAATGTTGAAGTTCAGCGACCAATAAATCGTGTCCACCACGGGTAATTAAGTTAGATTTCATGATGATTTTTCGGCCTTGAGCAAGCGCTGATTTTTACAAAACATGCCTATTTTATCCTCCATTTCTACACAGGCAAAGTATATAAAATTTATTCGTAAACAAAATCAATTATTTATGTTACATATTTTAATATTTTTTCGTACAAAATTTGACAAGTATTTTTTTGCTTATTATTATGCGCACATCTTTTAGGCTTGTTTAATTTTTATCCAGTGTAGATTTTCTACACATTTCCCGAAAACCCCTAGTCATTTTTGAATGACGTCATGACTGCCCAACCCTTATTGAATTTATCAAACTTGAAAAAGTCTGAGGCGTGTTTGCCTTTGCTTTTTAGGGCATAAATTACTTGTAGCGGAGACAACATGCACAGTAGTTCAACTTCTGGGTCGAGGCTTTGCCTTAACTCTTTTAACTCTCTCCCATTTAAAGCGCTTGCACTTAGTACTGTCTTAATTCCTTTTCACAGTATTAATGCCAGCAAAACAGCTCATCAATATGATGCTGTCGTCAACAGTAATAAACTCACTGTTGTTGCCGTTGCCAATCCTGACATTGTTTTTCAGGATGGTAAACATCGACATGGTTTTGGTTACGACCTTGCACGTAACTATGCAGAAAGTTTAAATGTCCAATTAGATTTTAAAACAGTGAATGACAATGCCACTGCTTTAAAAATGGTTGCCAAAGGTCAAGCCAATTTTGCGATGACCACTGCCGAAATGAGTACCATTGAAGCCAAGCATTTGACGTCATTTTCAGCCAGTTGTGGTGATACCGTTTCTTTGAAAAAGAATGGTTTAAACAGCAACTTAAACTGGGTATTTAAAAATGCAGACGATCCACTCAGCCAAACCGCGAGTGGCTTTATTTGCCGTGCCAAACAAAATGGCGCAATTGGACAGTTGGCATCATTCTACAACCGTAATGTGGTCAAACAAGATTCTTGGAATGTGATTCAACGTGATTTAAGTAAACGTATGCCGATCTATAAGGCAAGTTTTAAAAACACGGCCAAGCAATACGACCTAGACTGGCATTTATTGGCAGCAATTGGTTATCAAGAGTCTTACCTCAAACCTGACTCGGTATCCCCAACGGGTGTTCGTGGCATTATGATGCTGACCAACAGTACAGCAAAAGCCATGGGTGTGAGCAACCGTACAGATGCGACTCAAAGCATTCAAGGTGGTGCAAAGTACTATGACCAAATGTTAAACCGTTATAGTAACATTCCGTACCCTGATCGTAATTGGTATGCCTTAGTGGCTTATAACATGGGTCCTGGTGCTGTAAGTCAGATTCAAAAGCGCATCCAATCTCAGGGTAAAAACCCAAATAAGTGGGTGAATTTATATGCTTATCTAGACCGTAACAAGGCCAGCAATGGTCGTTATCGTCAAGCTGTGCAATATGTCACGCGTATTCGTGCGTATTTGGAACATATTAAAACCACACCACAACTGGTGAATATCTAATATGCGTCCACCTAACATTTACATGTGAGCGCACAAAAAAAAGCTTACCTTCGGGTAAGCTTTTTTCGTTTTAGACTTAAGCAGTTTGCTCAAGTACTTTTTTGAACAAATCTTTTTGCTCAGCACTTGGTTTTGCTGTTTGCAATGCCATCAATTGTGACATATCACCTTGTACTTTTATTTTGCCCGTCATAAACGCTTGCATCGCTGCAGCCATATCAAACTCAAGGAATACTTTACGTAAAGTTTCAGCATCCATGTTCAAAGTTGTTTTCGCGTTTGAAGATAAACCTTTTTTAATTGCACCACCGTCTAATGACAATTCAGTATTGCCTGCAGCGTCAGCAACCACAAGGTTAATTGCAAGATTAGCCAATGCAGGTGGTAAGTTTAAATCACCAGCTTGAGCTGTCAGAGTTTCTACAGTTGAAAACCAATCATCAGTTAAAAAAGCAGGCATGATCTTTCCTCAATTTATTTTGTTCGTGTGTGTTGCCGTTCCGGACAACATCAGTACAAGCATATTTTGCTTGAGGTTTGTTATAGCATGATCATTTGTGAAAAGGCTAAAGTTTTTTGTACGCACCGTTCAATATTTAACTGTTTAATAACAAAATGAGAAAAATCATAAGCATAAAAAAGGCATTCCGTAGAATGCCTTTTGCATGATAAGGTTTTCGGCTTAATCTGCCATAAACCCTAAGTTCACCATATTAATGCGTTTGCTTTCTGAATCACCTTCTTCAGTTGAACAACTTTCGCTATTTTTAAAGTCAAATTCGCGTTGTTCATCTAGGGCTTCAAAGTCGAATAACTCACGGTCAGCCAGTTGTGAAGGCGATACATTTTGCAATGCGCCAAAAATACTGTGTAAACGTTTTGGAAATTCTTTATCCCAAGTACGCAGCATGTCATTTAACATTGCACGTTGTAAGTTTTCCTGTGAACCACACAAGTTACATGGGATAATTGGGAACTTACGCATTTCTGCATACTTGATGATGTCTTTTTCTTCCACATAAGCCAGTGGACGAATCAAAATGTTCTTTTTATCAGAAGACAATAATTTCGGTGGCATGGCTTTTAAGCTACCGCCATGGAACAAGTTCAAGAAGAACGTCGCCAAAATATCATCACGATGATGACCTAAAGCCACTTTCGTCGCCCCAATTTCTTGAGCAAAGCCGTATAACGAACCACGACGTAAACGTGAGCACACTGCACAATACGTTTTACCTTCTGGGGTTAAACGTTTAGTAATGCTGTAGGTATCTTTTTCTAAGATGTAGTACGGAATTTTGTTTTCTTCTAAATAACGTGGCAATACGTCTTCAGGGAAACCCGGTTGTTTTTGGTCAAGGTTGACCGCAACCACATCAAAATTAATCGGTGCAATACGCTTAAACTGCAACAAAATGTCGAGCAAGGTATAACTGTCTTTACCGCCTGAAATACAGACCATCACCTTGTCGCCCTCTTCGATCATTTTAAAATCACGAATGGCATGACCGACCTGACGGCGTAGCTTTTTCAATAAACGATAATACGCAGAGCTAGTTGGTAGTTCTGGTTTGAAATTAAATCCTTGTTCGGACTCAACTGGCGAGAACATAGACGAGTTAAACCTAAAAAAAAATACCGCGCAATTTTATCCGATTCGCAGACTTCTCGCATCAAAAGAATGTAATTTCCGAAAAAACTAAAAATACTGTCATGATCACGTCATCCTCAGCGCATTATTTTATACGGTCGAGTTCATTTTTTAGGCGAAACGCTTATCTTTTGGACTTTTCCACAGTTGTCCACAAAAGCTGTGGATAACTTTGTGGATTTTAAATGACTTGACAAGGTGAGCTGCCCTTATTTTAAGGCTTCTATTTAAATTGATCATTTTTTGATCAATTTATTATCCCTTACTTATCAATGCTTTAGATGTGTCAAGTTATGCTCATTAAAAAAAATAAATATTTTTTTTGATTATTGAATCATCAAAATGACTTGATTTTTACAAAGTAAAGAAGAAATCAGCCCTCGAAGCCTTTTCATCTGATTTTTTTTTGATAAACTCTATTTTAACTGTTTGGGGACAGAATTTTTTTCTTCACAATAAAATGAAAAACAATACTTGGACTTTGGGGCTGTTATTAAGTGGAAGTGTGGCTATCAGTTTAGCTGCACCGAGCATTTTTGCCGGCCAAACGATCTATCAATTACGTGAAAGTAACGGCACAACGCTACTAACCAATAAACAAGGCCGCTATAGCAATCTGAAAGTCGAGAAAAAAACCTACTATCCGGACAGTAATATCCATATTTATAGTAACTGGGGCTCAAATGAAGCGTCTGTGTTGCCAAGCTATAGCCGTAATAAAAATGCCTTTGACAATATTATTAAACAAGCCGCGGCCCAACATGGTGTTTCCGAAGGTCTGATCAAAGCGGTGATGCATACCGAATCTGGTTTTAACACCAATGCACGCTCACCAGTCGGTGCGCAAGGTTTAATGCAACTCATGCCTGCCACAGCACGTCGCTTCAATGTATCGAATGCCTACGATCCACATCAGAACATTATGGCTGGTGCGCGCTATTTATCTTGGCTACTGAAACGTTTTAATGGCAACACCTCACTTGCCTTAGCTGGTTATAACGCAGGTGAAGGCAATGTCGCAAAATATGGTGGCATCCCACCTTTTCGTGAAACTCAAGACTATGTCCGCCGTGTCACTAGCCGCTACAGCAACCTATATGCTGGTAGTTTAAGTGTCTCGGGTTCGAGCAGTTCAAATAGCACTTCTAATAGTGGTCGGATTATTGCCAGTTCGGACAATTACCATGCCGCTGCCCCTGCTGTTGCCAAGTCACCGGCACGTCAAATTATTCAAACGGACAATGGTAGTTTTACCGATGCACCTTCAGGTTCATTTGCGACAGCAAATGCTTCTGCCTCAGCGCGCATTTATCTCAATGAATAAAATCACTGATTTTGTAAAATTGCATCTGTTTTACTAATTTTTCCTTGAAATTTTAAGACTTTCACCTCATATTGAGTTTAATGATTTTTATTTGTAAATCAGATCATTTTTCTATAATAAGAGGATTTACCCAATGATGCGGATTGGTTTGTTCTTGCTGACCAACCTCGCGGTACTGGTTGTAGCTGGCATAATCTTGTCACTCTTCGGTGTCGGTAGTTACCACGGTGCAGGCGGCTTAAACTTAGGCAACTTGCTCGTTATCTGTTTTGTGTTCGGTATGGTGGGTTCGATGATCTCACTATTCATGTCAAAATGGATGGCGAAAAAAACCACGGGTACAGAGCTGATTGACCCTAATGCACCACGTAGCCAAGCTGAAGCATGGTTACTCAACGAAGTTGCGCAACTGGCACAACGTTCTGGTATCAAAATGCCAGAAGTGGGTATTTTCCCATCGTACCAGTCAAATGCCTTTGCAACAGGCTGGAACAAAAATGATGCTTTAGTGGCGGTTTCTACCGGTCTACTGGAGCGTATGAACAAAGATGAACTCCGTGCCGTACTCGCTCACGAAATTGGTCACGTAGCCAATGGTGACATGGTGACCCTTGCTTTGGTGCAAGGTGTAGTCAACGCCTTTGTCATGTTCTTTGCACGTGTAGCAGGTGACTTTATCGACCGTAATGTCTTCGGTCGTGAAGATGGTGAAGCACCGGGTATCGCATACTTCGTCATTACGATTGTATTAGATATTGTCTTTGGTATCGCAGCGTCTGCCATTGTGATGTGGTTCTCTCGCTACCGTGAATACCGTGCCGATGAAGCTGGTGCGCGTCTAGCAGGTAAACAAGCGATGATTTCTGCCCTATTACGTTTACAAGCAGAATCTGAAATGCCAGATCAAATGCCAAAAGAAATGAAAGCCTTTGCTATTTCTGCGGGTCAAGAACAAGGTTTCAGCTTAGCTGCATTGTTCCAAACACACCCAACGATTGAACAACGTGTTGCGGCTTTACAACAATTAGATTGCCCATAATTCAGCATCTGATGTAAGTCGTAAAAAAGCCTCCCTATGGAGGCTTTTTTAAGTCTAATTTTTTCCGAACATTTACTGTCTTATCAATAATCTTTCAGTTGAACGATCTTTCAATTGAATAGCCTCTCATTGATCGCGCTCAAGCAACAAGGCATTTCTATCTACAATACTCCATTGGCCTTTAACCATTGCCAAAGCAATGAACCACCCATATAAATTGCAAAGATAAAGACTAATAAGAAAATCATCCCGAATATATCTGGGATATGGATCCATATCCATGCAACCACAGGGTTGCGCCAAAAAGCAGATTGCTGTTGTTTCTGTTCTAATTTTTCATGTAAAAACGGATGTACCACATGTTGATCTGTACTGATTTGATATTCTTCACGAATGTGCGTATGTACGACATCTAAAGCTTTACGGCTCGGTCGAATAAACACATCAAAGATCGTCCCTGCAACAGGAATAAACCCCACGACAGCATCTATAACTGCGAGTTTCATCACACCATTTAATTTGGCTTGTGGTACGCCAATCTGTTTGGCTTTATAGACGGCATAACAGGTCAAGACAAATCCTGCGATATCACCAGCTACGGGAATGGTACTCAACGCTGCGTCCGCACCTACCCCTTGTCGAGTAAATGGAATCCGAACCACGGAGTCCATCATATTGGCAAACTTTGCGAGATCGCGTTCAAGACGAATGACTTCTTGCTTTGACATTTTTTGTTTTAATGGTTCAGTCATGTTTTATCCAATAAAAACCGTGTAAATCACTGAGATTAAAACATATTAGAAGTCTTCAATCTGTAGCAAAATGCTAATCTCTATAAATTGAGCAATTGTGAAGCAATCATCAAATACACCACCACGCCTGTCGCATCACAAATCGAGGTCACCAAGGGTGCAGATGCACTTGCAGGATCGAGCTTCAACTTATTGAGTACAAAGGGCAAACTCATGCCAATTAAACAACCGAGCAATACGATACCCATCATACTTAAAGCCAAGACCAAAGCGACGGTTGCATCACCACGGTAGTAGCCTAAAATCGATACAGCAATGGCCATGGTTCCACCGAGGCAAAGCGCGACGAGCGTCTCCCGACCCAATAAATAAAACCAATCACGAATTTTTACATCCCCAGTGGCAAGCGCTCGCACCATTAAGGTTGCAGACTGTGAACCTGCATTGCCTCCACTTCCGACCAATAAGGGTAAGAAAAAAACCAAGACGATATGTGCGGCAATGATGTCTTCATAATATGAAATGCCTAATCCGGACAATAAGCTGCCAAAGACCAATATCACCAACCAGAACACCCGCTTTTGATACAACTTTAAAATCGGTGCTTTATTAATGCTCATACCTGGTTCGGTACTCACCGCACTGGCTTTTAAAAAGTCTTCAGTGGTTTCAGCCTGTACCACATCCATCGCATCATCATAGGTGACAATCCCCATCAAACGCTGGGCATGATCCACAATCGGCAAGGCCATAAAATCATATTCTGCCAATTTTCGCGCAATGCTTTCTTGATCTTCATCTATCCAGCCGGTCACCACATCTTTGGTCATCACCTGTTGAATCCGTGCATCACGATCGGCCTGCAAAATTTGCCGCAGTGAAATCACCCCTTCTAATTGAGACTGATCATTGGTGACATAAATTAAATACAGGGTTTCACGGTCATGCGGTTCATGGCGTAAGGCCTCTATAGCTTGTTGCATGGTAAAGTCAGCAGGCATACTGACATAGTCTGAACTCATGATTGCACCTGCAGACTCTTCTGCATATGCAGATAACGCCTTTAGATGCTCTTGGGTATCTTGATCAAGTTGTTGATAAATCCGATCTTGTTCTGCATCAGTTAAACTTTTATATAAGTCCGTTGCATCATCAGAATGCATATCATCAAATAGTTCAATTTGTAGACGCAGTGGATAACGTGAAATCAGCTGTCGCTGTGACTCAAAAGGGAAAAACTCAAATACCAAGCCTTGATGGTCTAAACCTGAAAGTAACTCGATTTGATCTTCGATTGGAAATTGCTGAATTAAACGAGCCTGATCAGCGTAGTTCAGAGGCTGTAAAGCGAAAACTGCTGCTGCATAATTTTGTTGTTGCAGCAAAGCGGAAATTTCACGCTGTCTTTGTATTAAATCCGCCATTCAACTCACTCTTATTTTAATCTTTCTATGTAGAGCACATTTTGAAGGATAAACTAAAGAGTTTCAAATCTCTTCAATATGTTCTCGGTGAACGTTCTTTGCGAAAATTCTCTGTGAACATTCCCTGTCGAAAGTTTGGTGACATAAATTTGGCGACATAAAAAGCCACCGCGATGTACTCAAGCTTTCACGGTGGCTTTTACTAGAGCTATACACTGTGCGTGAATTATTTCTAAGTTTCAGACACCGGTTTGATTTTAAAAATAGAGCGGACCATCACATACATAAACGGAATAAAAATCAGCACCAAGACCGTACCGAATATTACCCCACCGAGTACGCTTACCCCAATCTCTTGACGACTGGCTGCACCTGCGCCAAAAGCAAGAACTAAAGGAACCACCCCTGCACCAAAAGCCAAAGAGGTCATCAAAATAGGACGTAAACGTAGTGCTGCGCCTTCCATTGCAGCCTCGATTACATGTTTGCCTTTTTCTTGTGCCATCGCTGCAAACTCTACAAGCAAGATCGCATTTTTACAGGACAGACCGATGGTCGTCAGCAAGGCAATTTGGAAATAGATGTCATTTGGAAAACCGGTCATGTAGCTAAACAAAATATTACCGCCTATCCCGAGTGGAATCGCACTCATGACTGCGGTCGGAATGCTCCAACTTTCATATAGGGCGGCAAGACAGAGGAAAATAAATCCAATCGAGACCAAATATAGCCAAATCGCTTGATGACTTGATTTTTGCTCTTCAAAAGATAAACCACTCCATGCCACATCCACGCCAGGCACCTGATCGACTAAGGCTTTCACATCCTGCATGGCTTGTCCACTTGAGACATTTTTGGCTGTATCCGCTTCCATTTGTAATGCGGTGTATCCCATAAAGCGATTGACGACTTCAGGGCCGCCACTCCAGCCAATGGTTGAAAAATTACTAAATGGAATCATTTCATTTTGGTCATTACGTACATGCCAATAGGCTAAATCTTCTGGTTTAGAACGGAATTCGGCATCTGCCTGCATCATGACGCGTTTAATGCGCCCACGGTCGATAAAATCGTTGATATAGCTACCGCCCCATGCGCTACTCATGGTGCTATTAATCGCATTTTGAGTTAACCCCAAGGCCATTGCTTGTTTTTGATCAATATCTACTTTTAGTTCAGCTTTATCGGGGTTTGAGCGTTTGTCTAAATTTTCGAAACTGCTGAATTGTGAAGATTTTTCTTGTAAGCTTTTAAATTGCGCATCGAGATAAGCACGGCCTTCACCATTCATATCTCGCAGCCAAAATTCCAGACCATCGGTTTGCCCAAGGCCACTGACAGAGGACGGCATGCTGACATTGATTTGTGCATTGTTAAATTTTTTAAAATGTTTCATAGCACGTTCACGAATCGCTTGCGCTGAATTGTGTTGTCCTGAACGTTCATCCCAATGCTTCAGTGCAATAAATCCTTGCCCTAAGTTTTGACCCGTACCAGAAAAATTTCGTCCATAACGAATCATCACCAAATCAACATTTTGCTTTTCTTCAGTTAAAAAGTACTGCCGAATTTGTTCACCGACCTCACGACTTTTCGACATCGGTGCACCTTCTTGTAATTTAAGTTGCACACTCAAAATACCTTGGTCTTCACTAGGAATAAAACTGGTCGGCAAAGCACGATAAAACAAAGCAAATACCGTAATGAGCCCCGCAAACAAAACCACCGTCCATAAGCGATAACGAACCGTGGCTTGTGCAAGTGCTAGATATTTGGTTTTTAAAATCTCTAATTTGGCGTTAAACCAAATCGCCCAGCGCTGTGGTTTCGGATTGGGTTTTAAAATTAAGGCACATAATGCAGGAGTTAAAATCAGCGCAACCATCAGTGACAAGCCCATGGCAGCCACAAGTGTGATGGAAAATTGTCTATAGATCACGCCCGTTGAGCCACCAAAGAACGCCATGGGAATAAATACAGCGGTTAATACCAAAGTAATCCCGATTAATGCCCCACTAATTTCATGCATCGACTCTATAGCCGCTTGTTTTGCTGTTAACTGTTGTTCATGCATTAAACGTTCGACATTTTCCACCACAACAATCGCATCATCGACCAACAGACCGATGGCCAATACCAATGCAAACAAGGTGAGCGTGTTAATGGTCATGCCCAAAGCATATAAAATCGCTAAAGTCCCTAGAATCACCACAGGCACGGTAATCGCAGGTATCAGCGTTGCTCGCCAATTTTGTAAGAAGATAAACATCACCAAAACCACTAATAAAACGGCTTCGAATAATGTTTTCACCACTTCTTTAATCGATTCTTGTACAAATGGCGTGTTATCCCGAGGATAAACAATTTTATAACCGGCAGGTAATTGCTTCGCTAATTGTTCAATTTCTTGCTTAATTAAGGCTGAGGTTTCAAGTGCATTCGCCCCAGATGCCAATGAGATCCCCATCCCTGAAGATGGATATCCGTTAATGGTATTGACCCCTGAATAATTTTCCGCACCCAATTCAACACGTGCAACGTCTTTTAAATAGACAAAACTGCCGTCTCGTGCAGATTTGACAATAATATTTTCAAATTCTTCAACTGACTTTAAACGTGAACCTGAAGTGACTTTTGCATTGAGATATTGATCCGATACACTCGGCAATTCACCTACGGCTCCGGCTGCAACCTGCGTATTTTGTGATTCAACAGCCGCACGGATATCACTGGGCATAAGGCTATATTGCTTTAACTTCAGTGGGTTGAGCCAAATGCGCATGGCAAATTGCGAACCAAAAACATCGACTTCACCGATACCCTCAATTCGAGCAATGTCCTGCTCTAGATGAGTCATCATATAGTCACCAAGTTCGATATTCGAACTCTTGCCAGTCTCATCATAGAGGCCGATAACCATATGGGTATCACCCAAAGATTTATAGACATTTACCCCTTGGCGCTGCACATCTTCAGGCAGCCGATTGATTACTCCATTTATGGCATTTTGTACTTGCACTTGAGCGGTATCTGGGTCAGTGCCATTTTCAAAACTGATGCTGATCCGGCTTCGACCTGAAGAGTCGCTGCTTGAACTAAAATATAAAAGATGATCAATTCCTTTAATTTGTTGCTCAAGAACTTGTGTGACACTTTCCTCGACTGTTTCTGCTGACGCACCGCTATAACTTGCACTGACCGTAATTCGTGGTGGTGCAATATCTGGATAGCGCTCTACCGGTAAATTGAGCACAGCAAATAGCCCGAGCGCCATGACGATGATCGCCAAGACACCTGCAAAAATCGGTCGATAAATAAAAAACTTAGACAGCATCAGTCCATGTCACTTTTCAATTAATGAAATAAAATGTGTTGATTGATTTTTTCAAAAAATCTTATTGATAATCAATCACAATGTGCTTGATTACAAGCCTAGACTACATAAAAACCTTGCTTGAAGCGAAATATGTAGAAAATATGGAGAGCCTCCACTTCAGCTATTTTAGTAAATTTATGTGACAAAACCGCCTCTGTCATGAAGCCTTAGCCACTGCCCTGCAATGTATGCCTGCAACATCATTCATTTATATAAAAAGATGCAGAGGCAGCCATGCAAAAACAATTAACAAAGCAGTTAAATCTAGCCATAACAAGCAAAGTGAAATCCTCATGGGGCGTGTCTTCACTGCTCCTTTTTAGCGTTTTTGGTTTATCTGCATGTAATTCGGATGACGATAAAACCCATGTCACAAAGCCCCCTATTTTGCCTGATACAGGTTTTGTCATTGTTGGGCATCGTGGTGCCAGTGCTTTGCGACCCGAGCATACCCTTGCCGCATATCAAAAAGCGATTGACGATGGTGCGGATTTTATCGAACCCGATTTAGTGCCAACCAAGGATGGCTATCTGGTTGCGCGCCATGAAAGTGAAATTTCAGGGACAACCAATATTAGTACGCTGTCACAATTTGAGGATCGAAAAACCACCAAAAAAATCGATGGTATCGACTATACAGGATGGTTTACGGAAGACTTTAATTTGAATGAACTGACTCAAAATGTAAAAGCACGTGAGCGTATTGCTCAATATCGCCCTAATAACACTCAATATAATGATCAATACAGCATCCCAACGCTCGAACAAATCATTGAACTTGCCGAAGCTCATTATAAAAAAACTGGAAAAATTGTTGGTTTATATATTGAAACCAAGCATCCAACATTTTTCCAACAGCAAAATCTAGCCATGGAAGATCGCTTACTCACAACGCTTGCCAAATACAGTTATACACGTGATATCGCGCCTGTATATTTACAGTCCTTTGAAACCACCAATCTGAAGTACTTACGTGATCAACTCACGCAAAAGAAAACCCTCAAACATGGCAAAATTATTCAATTATTAGATAGCCCAACTGCCATACCGGGTGACTTACAGCAACAAAGCTCACCTCAAAATTATGCAAGTTTAGCCACTGCAGAAGGCCTAAAATCAGTGGCAAAATATGCAGATGGTGTAGGTCCAAGTAAAACCTATATTTTTTCAAACACTGAATTTAAACAAACCACTTTTGTCAAAGATGCCCATGCTGCTGGTTTGAAAGTCCATCCTTATACGCTCAGACCTGAAAATGGTTTTTTACCTGACTATTTAAAATGTAGCTCTGTGGCGACAGAACGCTGTGATACGGGGGCGGCCAAAGAATTTGAAAACTTCTATAAAGCTGGTGTAGATGGTGTATTTGCAGATGATCCGGGACTGGCGCGTAAAACCTTAACACAACTGCAAAAGCCCTAATTTTCCTAAAATGAAAAAAGACGCCAAGGCGTCTTTTTTATTGTTAAACGGAAATCTTAAAGTGGGTTTGCCAAATATTCTGCGGCTGACTGCGTTGCCACTGGCTGAGGTGCTGGAGCTGTCGGAGCTGTCGGAGCTGTCGGAGCTGTCGGAGCTGTCGGAGCTGTCGGAGCTGTCGGAGCTGTCGGAGCTGTCGGAGCTGTCGGAGCTGTCGGAGCTGTCGGAGCTGTCGGAGCTGTCGGAGCTGTCGGAGCTGTCGGAGCTGTCGGAGCTGTCGGAGCTG
>NZ_VPCD01000061.1:0-1215 GCF_013418345.1 Acinetobacter sp. YH12144
GTGGGGGTGGTTTTTGGCCAAGCAAAGTTCTGGCGTCGTGTGATGTTGAGCGTACATGCGAAATTAGCCCGTCACAGTCGTTCCAGCTACCCGAAAGATGGAGTGGGGTGGTTTCAAGCTAGGAGGAGAGCAAATCAGAAATACCTGTGCGGCACTGGGGATCATCCGAGTGTTGTGCATGCTGTACGCTCCGCCTGGACCATGGTGGTGCAAGAGGTGACTGCGAAAGGGGATGCAGACCTGCCATGGATAGAACATGCGGGTGAGGCTACTGGGTGCCACAATACGGGAAGTAACTCAAAGGGACAGCCAGATGAGGTGAGTGTTTGTGGAGAACATGCGCTCTGCGCGAAAATGAAGGTGGTCTACACTGCCCACTCAGGGTTAAATGGATTTGACGTTGGAGCAGCGAGTCGAAGCGGGTCGAGCTACATAGCTTTTGGTCGCCGCACTGCATCGAAAGATGCATTGAAATCTTGCGGCTTCCATGTGGAATCAGAATGGCCCGCGTGGCTCGATCAATGGCTGGAGGTGGTTGTGCTGGATGCTGCGTACAATGTGTGCGTCGTGAGAATGAACCAGGTCGCCGGAGGTGGAGCGCAAATGTGCTTCGAGAACTTGGACAAATTGAGCACAGATAATACCGCCTTGGTGTGCCTGAGTGGCAAAGCAAGCCTAGCCAATTGCAGGGATAACTGCGATCACTCAATGGAGGTTACTGAAGGCGGCACTTTGCACTTGGAAAGGGAGGTCCGGACTCTTGGTGAAGTGGGTTTGAAATGCGCCAATGCAATGTATGTTGATGTGTTCATGTTGCGGCTTGTGGAAACTACAGCATCTGTAGAGTTGGTAGAGGTACCCACGGAAGTGAGGAGTGGTCGGGGCGAACCCGCGTTGAGTTACGGCAATTTGGGTGCCCAGGTGACCATTGTGAGTGGAGCGTCCGTGCCAAAGGGGGTGTTGCGTGACGTGCCGGGGGATGGTGACTGCTATTGGCACTGTCTCGCTGAGGTGTTGGACATGAGCGCCAAGGTGATTAAGAAGTTGTGCTGTGAGCGCCTGCTGAGTGTGGCCCCAAAGTTCTCCGAGGAGGTTATGCGACAGATCGAGGATTGAGAGAGCGCATGCGACGAGCTAATTGCAGTTTCGGCTGCTCTTTTTGGACTTTGCGTAATCGTCCACAATGAACAAAGGGGGGATGAGCGTACCTTCAAG
>NZ_VPCD01000062.1:0-1111 GCF_013418345.1 Acinetobacter sp. YH12144
TGTCTAGACTCGAATGAGGTCGTTTCAGATTATAAAACTCAAAATATGCACTCAATTGCTTTTTCGCATCTGTGACACTGCTATAAGCTTTGAGATACACCTCTTCATATTTAACGCTCCGCCATAATCGTTCAACCATCACATTATCTACCCATCGACCTTTACCATCCATACTGATTTGAATGCCATTTGATTTCAATACATCAATAAATGCATCACTGGTGAACTGACTGCCTTGGTCTGTATTCAATATTTCAGGTGATCCATATTTTTCAATCGCTTCATTTAAAGCCGAAATACAAAAATCCACCTCCATACTAATCGATACCCTATGCGCAAGTACCTTGCGGCTATGCCAATCAATCACAGCACATAAATAAACAAAGCCTTTTGCCATAGGGATATACGTTATATCCGTAGACCACACTTGATTACTGCGCTGAATAGCCAATCCTTTGAGCAGATATGGATATTTACGGTGAGCTTGATTAGCCTGGCTTAAATTTGGTTTGCAATATAACGCCTGAATACCCATTTTCTTCATTAAAGTACGTGTATGACGTCGTCCTATATGATGCCCTTGACGATTCAACAAATCACGCATCATACGACTGCCTGCAAAAGGATATTGCATATGTAATTCATCAATACATCGCATCAGCTTCAGATCTGATGAGCTAACAGGTTTTGGGCGATAATAATAACAACCACGAGAGACTTTCAGTAACTTAGCTTGTTTAGATACTGAAATCTGAAGTGAGTGATCGATTAACTTTTGTGGTTGAAGCGGCCCAGTTTCTTCAACACACCTTCTAAAAAATCAATTTCTAATGCCTGCTCACCGATTTTTGCATGTAACTTTTTAAGATCAATGGGAGGTTCTGATGGAGCTTTTGATTGATCGAAAGCTTGTGAGGAAGCTGAGATCAATTGATTTTTCCAGTCAATAATTTGGTTTTGATGAACATCAAACTCAGAACTCAATTCAGCAAGTGTTTTTTCTGCTTTGATCGCAGCAAGTGCTACCTTAGCCTTAAAGTCGTTTGAATGATTTCTTCTTGGTCTACGTGCCATAAAATACTCCATATATTGATGTTTATAACATCATTTG
>NZ_VPCD01000063.1:0-1098 GCF_013418345.1 Acinetobacter sp. YH12144
GGATGCGTTTGCGTCGCTTCGCTAAGTTCTATCGTTTTAAATCGTATGGGAGCTTGTAATCAGGGAAAAAAGTGTTTTAGCAGCATATTGCGTCAGTTCACTCGTAGACACTCGTTCTGTTCTTACTGGAGATCTCCAGGGAAAAAAAAGAGCAAGCATACACAGAGGGCACTGTGATTCTTGTTAGGGAGACCCTAAAACCCCTAAAAAACCGTAAACATGTTGTCATGTGGTCATAAATAAATAAAAAATGCCCTAAAATCTATGTTCTAGGGCATTGTATTAATCACACGATTAAAATATATTCTAAAGCACGGTTATTAATTACTGGAATAATTAATAACGAAAGTTATCTGTGTCGCAAACACTAGATAAGATCAGGATAAAATCCCCGTGCAGTAAAGCGATTATAACTTCACTAGATTTAAAATAAATCCCTTTCGTTGTTAAAACCTACCAAAATTAATATTCCGTCCGTTTAAATGGGTGGAAGGATTAGTGACGACAGCATTTAAGCGGTGATTTTAAGCCTGTTACTGGGGGAACTGAACAAAGCAGGCAGCAGAATGAGTAGTCTAAGGGTGATCGTGAGTATATTGGGGTAATTCCCTTGCGTTGATCAAACAAAGCCCACAGGCGGTCTTAAATGCGTTCAGGCGGTGATATAAGCCGTAATTAAGACAGGTGCAGCGTTATACCGTGATGCACTCCGATTGAAGCGACGCTCGGCTCCGTAGTGATGCTCCAGAGGGAAATACTCCTAAAGTGCCTTTATAGGTGCTTTAGGGTGAGTATTACCTTCTATCTGCTCAACTCTCACCATAATGATACTAATCACTAAATCAAAAACTTAAAAAAAAAGGTGGTTGTTATGAAACAAGTCATAGAGCTTTTAGGTAAAACAGTAAAATTCGTACATACAGAGAATGGTCATTTCTTTGAAGAACAAGGAAAGGTCACAGAAGTTTTATTGTCTTTAAGTGGTGAAAACAGAATTGCTTTAGATGAAAAAGAATTATATTTGTTGTCTGAATTGCTAGAACTAGAGATCGTCTGAAAGCCTTTATTTTCGGGCGTGGACTGAGATTTCGTCAATAT
>NZ_VPCD01000064.1:0-1086 GCF_013418345.1 Acinetobacter sp. YH12144
ATCTCATACCTCATGAAGGTGAACAGCATATTTGCCATGGTATTGAACAGGAAGGTACTGGCCTCGCCCGAGAACCTCATTATCGCAAAGTTGCCTAGCTTAGATCCTAGGTGTGTCTTGATGTACTGGTAATCAGCTATCAAGTCCCGGGGTAGTCCCAAGTACTTCATTATTTCTATCTCAAAAGCCATGATGTATTGGTCCTGCGAAGCATCAAATGCTTCATAGTCGGACTCTGTGCAACAGCCCTCAAACTGCCCTTCAATGACCCAATTGTTTAGCTCATCAAGCCCCTTTCCAGAGTGAATGTAATACTTCTTGGGCAGCACCTCATGCAGCTTCTTTTCGATGTACCGCATGTATGGAGCAAATCTGCATAGCACTGCATGCTGGAAACACACGATTGTTTGTGCCGCCTTGGCATCCCTGAATCTATTATCAAATTTAGTGCATATTTGGCTCTTAGAGAAAATCTGCCCAATATCCACTAACCAATCCCTGCAGGATCTGCCGCTGTGGTTCTCAATTGTGGCTGCACTCTTGCTGGTTTTCTTCAATTCAAATTCATGCTTAGCTTGGGCCATTAGTTCCGTGTTATGCTCCCTCCTTAACGGCACCTTCTTCAGAAATATCTCCATCAAATACCTGCCGTAGTTCGATGCCTCATGCAACTTGGCCTTTTCCTTGGCCGGGCTCGAGAATCTCAACCTTTTCTTCACTGCCATGATGAAAGTAACGGTGTCATTTGCTATGTGTCTGGGGTAAATAGTTTCAAAACGCTCACAGGCGTTGGTCAGTTGCATCCCTTTGTTCTTGCTATGTTCATCTGTGAATTGCTCTGAAATCAGCATGCCTATTCTTTTCTCGCGAGCTTCTTTTGCGAGGATTTTGTGCACCCACCTTGCGCGCACAGACTCTAGTTCACACTGCGGTAGAGGCGTTTTGAACCACTCCTCTTGCATCACCTCTGCAAGCTCCTCCGCTTCCTCCACATCAGGCATCTGCAGCAAGTCTATCATTGTCTTGAGCCATGGGTCGCCCTGCAATTTCTCTTCCATGATCCCTTCATCTTTGCAGAGGGAGGGG
>NZ_VPCD01000065.1:0-1017 GCF_013418345.1 Acinetobacter sp. YH12144
AGAAGTGAACTTCGTCTGGAATTATGTCAATGATTTAGGGTTTAGGCATTTGAAGCGGAAAGGTGAATTTCTCTCTGCTTTTGATATTGCCAAATATACGAAAGGCACATCCAAAGAATGTAATTTACATAGTCAAACCATTCAGGCTGTAACTGAAGAATTAGTCACCCGAAGAAAGCAATTTAAAAAGGCAAAGCTGAAATGGCGTGTCAGCAATAAAAAATCAGCAAGGCGCTCTTTGGGATGGGTTCCCTTTAAAAAGGTGGCTATCAAATATACCAATGGATATGTCCAGTATGGAAAACACCAATTTAAGCTTTGGGATAGCTACGGTTTAAGCAAATACACGTTAAAAACAGGTTCATTTGTAGAGGATAGCCGTGGGCGTTGGTATGTATGTCTTGTTGTTGAATCGCCTAAGCAAGATAAATCGACAGCAACCAAAGCGATTGGTATTGATCTAGGTTTAAAAGATATTGCCACCTGTTCTGATGGCACAGTAATTTCAAATCCAAAATTCTATCGAAAATATGAGCAGAAATTAGGTATTGCTCAGAGAGCCAGGAATAAGAAGCGTGTTCGTGCATTACACGCCAAGATTGCAAATAGTCGAAAAGATCATTTGCATAAAGCAAGCACCAAGCTTGTGAATGAAAATGCATTGATTATTGTAGGTGACTTGAGTGCTAAAAAATTAGTAAAAACCAAAATGGCAAAATCTGTTTTGGATACAGGATTTTCTGCACTAAAAACAATGCTCAAGTATAAATGCGAGAACGCAGGCGTATTGTTTGAAGAAGTCCAAGAAGCCTATACCACCCAAATCTGTTCGTGCTGCGGTGAGATCACCTCAAGTAGTCCAAAAGGTAAGACAGATCTTGGAATAAGAGAATGGGAGTGCATGAGCTGTGGTACAGCTCATGATCGAGATATAAACTCAGCTCTAAACATTCTTGCGCTTGGGCATAAGCGTCTAGCTGTAGGAATCACCCTCTTTTAAGGGGGTGAGGATGTCAA
>NZ_VPCD01000066.1:0-1007 GCF_013418345.1 Acinetobacter sp. YH12144
CTCTGTACACGACAAATTTCACAGAACCCTTATCCTATCAGGATTCTGCTTTCTTAAAATTGCCAAAATTTCCTTAAACTCTTCTTTTTTCCCAAAACCAATTAAACGCTGAATCGCCATTTGAACATAGTCTAAACCATAGCGAAATAAACTCATTGAGAGTCGTCCATGCTTCTTTATTTTTATCGCTTTTTTTTGATTATGTTGCCATTCACCCGTTAAGTAACACCAACAGAAGCTTATAGCTAACACCGCAATCAATTTTTTCACTCGTCTAGGGTCTGTCAAGCGCGTATTTTCAAGATTAAACCCGCGTCCTTTGAGACAACTGAATAAGGTTTCAATTTCCCAGCGTAATGCATAATCCTGAATAGCATTGGCATTAAACTGAGGAGAAACGACGAGTAAAAGCTCTCCATTTTCTAACTGTAGTGCACTTATATATAGTTTCACCCGACCAACCAAAATCCGTCGTTTACGACATTCAATTTGACCAACTTTAAGATGGCGAAATAAATCACTAATTTTATGATTCTTTCCTAAATGATTGGTGACAATGAAGTTTTTTTAACACGAATGCAGAAGTTGATGTCTTGTTCAATTAACCATGTAAACCACTGCTCACCGATAAACTCTCTGTCTGCGAACACATTCACAATACGGTCTTTACCAAAAATGGCTATAAAGCGTTGAATCAAAGCAATACGCTCTTTCGTATCTGAATTTCCACGTTTATTAAGCAATGTCCAAAGGATAGGTATCGCTATTCCACGATAAACGATTGCGAGCATCAGGATATTAATATTTCGTTTTCCCCATTTCCAATTGGTTCTATCTAAAGTCAGTTGCACTTGGTCGAATGAAAACATATTGAAAATCAACTGAGAAATTTGACGATAATCAAAATACTGACCTGCAAAGAAGCGCTGCATACGTCGATAAAATGATTGTGGTAAACACTTGATGGGCAAGGCTTTAGATGCAGAAGAAAGATTACATGTTTGCTT
>NZ_VPCD01000006.1:0-87683 GCF_013418345.1 Acinetobacter sp. YH12144
CAGCTAAATTTAGCGGGTTCCAACGGAACTGACCATCATTCATTTCACTAATTTTACCAATACCCGGAAATGGTAAATGTGCAAATGCAACGAAGGTTTGCTCTTGAGTAAAACGTTTAAAAATTGCTAAACGAGTTTCACTGGCTTTGACCGGATCGACATCAAAATCGACAGATAACTTGGGTTGTTCAAACTGTAAATGATACGAATGAACCACATCACCGAGGATAGCAAAACTTTTAGCTTGCGACTTTAAGATAAAAGAATAATGCCCTGGTGTATGCCCAACACTCGGTAGTACTTCTAATCCATTAATCACAGAACCAACGCTAAAAGTCTTAAAACTCCGCATGGTTTGATAAGGCGCAATCGCAGCTTTAATTTTCGCAACAGTTGCTAAATAACCTTCACGCTTTTCAGCAGCTAAAGTGTCGACGGTGCTTTCACTTAACCAATACTGACTTTCTTGTTCATTGACGTAGATCGTTGCATTTGGAAACACAGCCTTACCTTGTTTCGCAATGCCACATGCATGATCAGGATGTAAATGGGTTAAGAAAACACTGCGTACGCGATTAAGCTTATAGCCAGCTGCTTCAATATTTTGTGCAATAGATCCTAAGTTCGGACCAAAACAACTGGCTGCACCACTATCAACAAGACTGATGCCACCTTGTCCATCATCAATCAGATAGGCATTGACACTGGTTTGTATGCCTTTGCTCTGATCAACCGCAAGCTTTTGAAATAAGGCACTGACTTCTTCTGGAGTTAAATTTTGTTTAAATAAATCAGGACTTAATTCGAGTGTCCCATCTTTTAAAGCAATGACTTTATATGCACCCACTTGGAAAGGATAAAATCCCATGGGCTGTGTCACATTCGTTTTGATTTCCGTTTGAATAACTGCCGGCTCTGCACTGACAAACTGGCTGGTTAAAAGTGTTGCTGCAAGCACAGCAAAACTAAAGTTTTTCATTGTTGACCTATATCACTTTTATTATTTCATGCAATGAAGCAAAGGCTTCAAAATTAAAAATTTTAAACGCCTGTATTGTGCCTGAAATTCAGGCAAATTTTAAGTCTAATAATGAATAAACATAGCACTAACTTGATACAGGCTTATGTAAATCCCCTTAAATTTTTAGGCCCAATAAAATAAAAACTGAATGCAAGAAAACTTTAAGCTTGGCATGCTATATTTTCGCCAGTTTTTAAATCTATACGTCTGTACAGTGCTATGAGTGAAATTTCCCCGTTTAAAGGCAAATCTGGATTTAAACGAATTTTAAATGCAACGCAATATTCCCTCGACGGATTCAAAGCTGCTTATCAAAATGAAGCTGCATTTCGACAAATTGTCTGGATGAATATTGTGCTTATTCCTACCAGTTATTTTCTCGATGTGAGTCGTGCTGAACATGCCCTTATGGTAGTGGTGTGCTTATTTGCCTTGATAGTTGAGTTATTCAATTCTGCCATTGAAGCCGTTGTCGACCGCGTATCTTTAGACAAGCATCCACTTTCTAAAATTGCAAAAGATATGGGGAGTGCCGCTCAATTCGTTGCTTTAGCAATTATCTTTTTTACTTGGTTTATTATCCTTTTGCCTTAAATAAAGGCTGTCTCACTCTATTTGCAGGGTTATGCCCTGCTTTTTTTAATTCCTTATTTCTGTTTTTTAAGTAAAATTTACGCGTCCCTATGCACATCTACTGATCCATCGAAATAAGCCAAAAATTCAAACTATGAAATCATTGGCTTAAACAAGATTAGAGGGGGGAAAATAGATACACATTCATTGAGCAGACCGCTTCTTAAGGACGCTTTTACAAGAAAAGATAAAACCTATTTTTTCGGACTTTTAAGCTTGAACACGTTAAAATGCCTTTGAGAATTTTGTGCTACTTTGAAATGAACCATGACTTTGAGCACCACCAGCCTTCGTAAACAACTCCGTAAGCAGCGTCGTAGCCTAAACCTATGGGAGCAACGACAAGCTGAACAACAAGTCCTACAGCGCTTAATCAGACATAGTTATTTTAAGCGCAGTCAGCATATAGGCGTTTATTTACATGCATTTGGTGAAATTCACACTCAAAAGCTTATCCACTACTGTTTTTCGCATCAAAAACACGTGTATTTACCCATGATTTGCAACATGAATCAGCAACTGGTTTGGGTTGAAATCTCACGTCATCAATACATTAGTAAACGTTTTTCTCATCACCCACTCGGTATGAAAGAACCCATGGCAAGTCGTGGGAAGCATGTTTCTCATCTTGACCTTTTAATTATGCCCTTGCTCGCTTGCGACAAGTACGGCACACGTATTGGTATGGGGGGTGGCTTCTACGATAAAACATTAGCAACAGCCCACTCTACCCCCTACCGTTTAGGACTTGGTCATGATTTTCAACTCATTCAAGACTCTTTGGTCCGAGAGGCATGGGATCAACCGCTAGATGGCTTTATTAGCCCATCTCAAACTTTAAGCTTCAAACGTTAATTTGATATTCTTGACACTGAGTTACACTTATAAATCACATATTTAGTCATTTTTTATACATTTTAATTGGCATGACCCTTGTAATTTAAAAAATACACATCACTATAAAAAACATGGCAACACCGTTGTCACTCATTAGGAGTGCCCATGTCTGAGATTATTATGAATGAAGAAAGCTTGGAAACTACAATTCCGAGCGTATTACCGCTCTTAGCGCTACGAGATGTGGTTGTATATCCTCACATGCAAATTGCACTGTTTGTGGGTCGTGAAAAGTCGATCAATGCAGTCAATGTCGCACGTGACAGTGACAATCTTGTATTCGTAGTTGCACAAAAAGATTCGCTTACAGAAGAAATTGATCACGACAATTTATATCAATACGGTACTGTCGCGAAGATTGTGCAAGTTGTGAATCATGAGAATGATGAAAACTGTATAAAAGTACTGATTGAAGGCTTATATCGTGCCAAGTTAGAAAAAATTATCGATGCCGATGATTACCTGACTGCCGAGCATTCATTAAGCCCAATGACGGTTTCTGTTGACTCAGAAACTCAGAATAATCGTGTGGAAGAATTACGCACCTTATTTGCTCAATATGCAGAAGCAAAATTGCGTAACGCACGTGAATTGATTGCAGCAGCCAATAAAATTGATGATTTGCTACAATTATTATTCTTCGTAGCAACACGCGTGCCTTTGAATATTGATGTAAAACAAAAATTCTTAGAGCATGATGAATTTGAAGCACATTTAGCTGAGCTCATGACGTATTTATTACAACAGTCAGAAGAGCAGCAAATTGAGCAAACCTTACATGATTCTGTGAAACGCCAAATGGAAAAGAATCAGCGTGAATACTTCTTAAATGAAAAAATGAAGGTCATTCAACGCGAACTTTCTGATATGAATGGCGGTGGTGAGGATGACGTTGCAGAAATTGAAAAACGTCTAACTGAAGCCGATTTACCTGAACATGTACGTAAAAAAGCTGAAAATGAGTTCCGTAAGCTAAAAGCAATGCAACCTGCTTCGAGCGAAGCTGCTGTCGTGCGTAACTATCTAGAAGTTATTTTAGATACGCCTTGGAACAAAGCCAGCAAAGTCAGCATTAACCTTGCGAAAGCTCAAGACATTCTTGATGCCGATCACTATGGTTTAGACGACGTGAAAGACCGCATTGTGGAATACCTTGCTGTTCAATCACGTGTGAAAAAACTTCGCGGTCCAATTCTTTGCTTAGTTGGTCCCCCAGGTGTAGGTAAAACTTCACTCGGTGAATCTGTTGCCAAAGCAACTGGTCGTGAATTTGTCCGTATGGCGCTTGGCGGCGTGCGCGACGAAGCTGAAATCCGTGGTCACCGTCGTACATATATCGGTGCGATGCCGGGTAAAATTGTGCAGTCTTTGACTAAAGTTGGAGTAAAGAACCCACTGTTCTTACTCGATGAAATTGACAAAATGGCGCAAGACTATCGTGGCGACCCTGCTTCAGCATTGCTTGAAGTCCTAGATCCATCACAAAACAGCAAGTTCAATGATCACTACTTAGATCTTGATCTAGACCTTTCTGAAGTGATGTTCATCTGTACTGCAAACAGCATGAATATTCCAGAAGCTTTGCTTGACCGTATGGAAGTGATTCGTCTACCGGGTTACACCGAAGATGAAAAAGTGAATATTGCTGAACGTTACCTTGTTCCAAAAGCCATCAAGAACAATGGTCTACGTGCGAAAGAATTAACCGTTCACGAAGAAGCCATCCGCGATATCGTACAACGTTATACACGTGAAGCCGGTGTCCGTAGCTTAGAACGTGAAGTGTCTAAAATTGCACGTAAAGTGGTAAAAGAAGCAGTGAGCAAGAAAGCGAAAAATCTTCAAATTGAAGTGAATTCGAAAAATCTTCCTGACTACTTAGGTCCACACAAATTCGACTTCGGTATGGCCGAAGAAGAAGCTGAAGTGGGTCGTGTAAACGGCTTGGCGTGGACATCTGTTGGTGGTGAACTACTAACAATTGAAGTTGCAGCAGTGAAAGGTAAAGGCAAGTTCATTACCACCGGTTCTCTTGGCGATGTCATGAAAGAATCGATCACAACAGCGATGACCGTTGTACGTACCCGTGCAGATGAACTGGGTATTGAAGCGATTCGCTTTGAAGAAACAGATGTGCATGTGCATTTACCAGAAGGTGCAACACCGAAAGATGGTCCATCTGCTGGTTTAGCCCTAACTACCGCTCTTGTTTCAGCTTTTACAGGCATTGCAATTCGTCCAGATATCGCAATGACTGGTGAAACCAGTCTGGGTGGCCGTGCAATGCGCATTGGTGGTTTAAAAGAGAAACTTCTCGCTGCTCACCGTGGTGGCATTAAGCTTGTCTTTATCCCACAAGATAACGTTCGTGACTTGACTGAGATTCCAGACAATGTCAAAGAAGGTCTAGAAATTAAACCAGTGAAATCGATTGATGAGATTTTACCTCTAGCCTTAGTTGATATGCCTAAACCTCTTGCAAAGACACCGATTGTCAAAGCAACTGAAGGTGGAAAAGCTGCTCGTCACTAAGCGCTAGCAACTCGCAATAAAAGAAAAAAGCCCTGTTTCGACAGGGCTTTTTTTCATTCATGCTTTCAACTAAATATTCGAAAAATTTCATTCAAATCCTTCGCTATGACAAGACTCAAGACAACAGCTACAACTTTTGATTGGATTACTATTTCAAATTCGACATCAAGATTAAGAATAGTCAATAAGAAAGTCTTACAAAATTTGAATGCTATTACTTGAAATATCGCCCTCTATCCCACATATATAGTAGAGAGATATACGCGCTGTATGTTTCTTTATTGGTTCCAATCACGTCTAAAAGCGTGATGATCATTGGAACAAGATGGTCATCTACATCTCCAGGTAGATGACCTTTTATCGCAGTCCACAGGCTTTCGGGGCTGCGTTTTTTATGTCATGTTTTTAAAGACATGCTATTTCAAATTTAAAATGGTTTTAACTAAACCATTGATCACTTGAGCCATCTTGTCTAAGTTTAATTTATCCAGGGTATCTTGCTCGGTGTGATAGTGCTTATTACGATAAAATGCAGTATCGGTGATCATCATCGCCGGCATATCAAATTGCCAATAATTCATATGATCTGAAAAATCCACACCCTGAATAAATGACGGTGAAATTAAGCGTTCACATTGCAACTGCTTCAATGACTCCATCGCCGCACAATACGATGAGGTTAAGTCACGAGACTGAATGTTCCCCACCGATGCAATAAAATTCGTATGTGATGGATAAATCCACTTCAGCCCAACAGGATATTCTTGGGTGACTTTGGGATCAAAATAACCAATCATTTCTAGAATATACACACCTGAAATTTTATCCTTTTCCTTTGCTACCGATTTTGCATGGATAAAACTGCCCATCGACTCTGTTCTAAAATATGGCGGTTCTTCGAGGGTATAAAATACAAATTCAATATTTTGTTTTAAACGCGCTTTTTCAGCCGAAAGAATCCGAGCAGCTTCGAGTACACCTGCAACGCCGGAGGCATTATCATCAGCGCCATGCTGCTCCTCAAATACATCGTAATGCGCGCCAATGATCACTCGATTGCTATGCCCTGCATTTAAGGGACAGACCACATTACGGTATGGTTGGCTATTGACGGTATAGGTTTGAAAACGACAATTCACACCAAATAAACGCATCTGCTCACGAATCCAAGCAGACACGCGATTTAACTCTTGTATGTTCTTATAGTTACGATATTCAGCTTCATTACCAATAATTTGTTCTAAATAGACTTTTAAATTATCCGGTTCAGCGGTTCTAATATTGTTGGCATACGCCGAAAATGAACACCATGCAAAAATTGAAAGCATTGCTGCCTGCTTGAGCAAAAATAATTTACCGTCCTGCCATGTTTTTTTCATTGTTATTATTCCAATTTTCATCTTCGATCTAATCTGCTTATGCTGCGTATTTAAACAGCAAGCAGAACACGATTTCAATTGCAAATTGTGTCTGAACATACAAAGTGCAAGCGAACCGTTATAATGCTCTTTTGTATACTTTCAGGCGCTGTATGAAAATTCGTATTCTGACAATCGGTCAAAAAATGCCAGCATGGGTTCTGACGGGTTTTGAAGATTATTTCAAACGTATTCAGCCTTTTGTTCAAACGCAGATCATTGAACTGCCTATGGCCAAACGTGGCAAAAACGACTCAGAAGCCGACATTTTAAAATACCGTCAAATTGAAGGTGACAGCATTTTAAATGCCATGAAATCGACTGAAGTGCTGATCGCCTTAGAAGTCGGTGGTCGTGAGTTCAGTACCGAAAAACTAGCTGAAACCATGAAAGGCTGGATGCTTGAAGGCAATGATGTGGTTTTAGCCATTGGTGGGCCAGATGGACATTCTGAAGCAGTACGTAAAGCTGCAGCATGGCATTGGTCTTTATCTAAACTAACTTTGCCGCATCCACTGGTTCGTGTCATGCTCATCGAACAGCTATACCGTGCAATGAGTATTAATCATAATCACCCTTACCATCGTGCGGGTTAATCCGAACTGACATCCAGCGTATACAGCAATTACAGCGTTGCAACAATGAAACAAACCATTGAAATTATCCGAATTGTTACGCTGAATAATTTAGTGCATGATCATCATATTCCTTTAAACAACCAACGGCGACCGCGATGAATTTACAAACACTTCCAGGTTTATTTATTTCCCATGGCTCACCTATGCTTGCCATCAATCCTGAGCAAGTCGGTCCTGCGTTGGAACGTTTAAGCCTGAATCTTCCAAAACCTGAAGCCATTGTTATCATGTCAGCACATTGGGAAAGTAACACACTAGAAGTAAGTACCAGTGCCCGTCCTGAAACTTGGCATGACTTCCGTGGTTTCCCTGCGGAACTTTATGATATTCGTTATCCAGCACCGGGTAACCCAGAGCTTGCAGAAGAAATCCTTCATTTGCTTGCCAATGCAGGATTATCGGCACATGCCAACAGCACTCGTCCACGTGATCATGGCGTTTGGATGCCGTTGTTGCATATGTATCCTGATGCCGACATTCCTGTGATTGAAATATCACTGCCGATGACCATGTCTGCGCAAGAGATCTATAAAATTGGACAAACGCTTGCACCTTTACGTGACAAGCAAATCCTGTTGATTGGATCGGGCAGTATTACTCATAACTTACGTGAATTGGCTTGGGATGGTCGTGCCGCAGCCGTGCCTGAATGGGCGTCTACATTCCGTAATTTTGTGGTCAATAAGCTCACTCATCAAGATTTTGATGCAGTTCTCGATTGGCAAAATATCCCGTTTGTACAACGCAACCATCCGACCATTGAACATTTTGCACCCATCTTCTTTGCGATGGGTGCAGGCCCCCGCTTCTCTATTGTTCACAGTAGCTTTAGTATGGGTTCGCTGGGTATGGATATTTATCGTTTTGATTAAACGTGAATAAAACGAGATAGCTTGACTTATTCATAATTTATATTAATAAGTTAACAAATTATTATTTATGGATACATTTTGCTACTTATTTGAGCTGAATGTATTCATATTTTTTTAAAATGAATGGGTTATGCTACAGGCTGAAATTCACTTAGAACAGTTAGCGTAATGAAATTAAAATATTTAGCGATTGCCCTCTTCCCTTTAGCCCTTGCAGCATGTCAATCAAGCGATATCCAAAAAGCTGGAGATTTAGCCGTGAGCGTATTACAACAACAAAATGCTGATAAAACTTTAGCTTCATATCAATGGAGCACCACCACTGAAAATGCACCAAAACCTTTAGTTTTAAATTTTCTAGAAAATGGCACTTTGGGTATTTCAACCAGCTGTAATAGCATGTCAACCCAATGGAAAGTGGAACACAATACACTTGTAACAGGCAACATTGCATCTACCATGATGGCGTGTCCTGATAATGCGATGAAACAAGAAGGACTTGCATCTTCACTCTTTAGTGACCGTAAAGCACCTTTTGTTTTAAATACTACAGATCCACAAAATCCAACGTTAACCATTATCTCTGCAACAGGTGAGAAACTGGTGTTCACTGGAAAATTAACACCTGAAACCCAATATAACTCACAAGGCGAAACGATTTTCCTTGAAATCAGCCCTGAAACGAAACAATGCACAGGCGTTGCTCCACAAACTTGTTTGCAAGTGCGTGAAGTGAAGTACGATAAAAAAGGCCTAAAAACACAAGTTGATAAAGACTGGACCTTATTTTACGATCAAATTGAAGGCTTTAAGCACACTCCTGCAGAACGCCAAATTATTCGCGTAAAACGTTTTGAACGTAAAAACCCTGCTGCTGACCAATCAAAATATGCCTATATTTTTGATATGTCAGTCGAACGTGAAGCCGTAAAAGGTACCTTGTAAGTTACAGCCGATAAAAAACCGAGGTCATCGCCTCGGTTTTTTATATCTACACAACCGCAAACGCTAATCAGCCGTGCAAAGTTTTCAAATCACAATGTGCTGTTCAGCCAATGCTTTCGCGATGTGAACCTAAAGTTACTACAAAGCCCCAATGCCCTGCCTGAATTCATCGTGATGAATCACAATCAACAGACCTATATTTTTAAAGGCATACAGTGAATTACTGATTTACGCGATTTTGAAGCAGAACAATTAACTCAAAAGACGTGGGTTCTCGTAGAGAATAATGCTCTAACCTCCCAAACCACACTCACATTCAACAATGCCCCTGTGACATTTTTTAGCAGCTGTAATCACATTGGCCGCAATTATGATGTAGAAAAGCATACTTTGCGTTTTATAGGAGATGTTGGGAGTACTCTGAAGTTCCGCCCACAGTTACATCAGCTAGGGCTTCATATTAAAAGTTTGCTCAGCCAGCCCTTAAATTTTCACTTCAGTGTTATGGATAGCGAAATCCAACTTCCCCTGATGAGCACTAATTAACAATCCAATATATTCCAAACCATTAAGCTATAAAAAAACCGAGGCAGAAGCCTCGGTTTTCAGTTCAACTTACGGAGAACTTAGTAAACGCCTTGAGCAAGCATTGCGTCAGCAACTTTTACGAAGCCTGCAATGTTCGCACCGTTTACATAGTTCACAGTACCATCTTCTTCAGTACCGTATTTCACGCAGTTGCGGTGAATTTCTTTCATGATCGCGTGTAGACGCTCGTCAACTTCTTCGAAAGTCCAACCCAAACGAATTGCGTTTTGAGACATTTCAAGACCAGAAGTTGCAACACCACCTGCATTTGAAGCTTTACCTGGTGCATAAAGAATTTTCGCTTCAACGAATTTCTCAACTGCAGCCAAAGTAGATGGCATATTTGCGCCTTCAGCAACACAGATTACGCCATTAGCAAGAAGAGCTTCAGCATCAGCTTCATCTAATTCATTTTGAGTTGCACATGGCAGTGCGATATCACATTTGATTGACCAAGGGCGTTGACCTTCTAAATATTCAAAACCGTGCTTAGATGCAAATTCAGAAATACGGCCACGCTTAACGTTTTTCAATTCCATTACTTCAGCAAGAAGTTCAGTTGTGAAACCGTCTTTCACGTATACAGTACCAGCTGAGTCAGAAAGTGAAACCACTTTCGCACCTAAGTACATTGCTTTTTCAGCAGCGTATTGTGCAACGTTACCAGAACCCGAAATCGTTACAACTTTATCTTTAAAGCTATCGCCACGAGTTTTTAGCATTTCCTCAGCGAAATACACAGTACCGTAACCAGTTGCTTCAGGACGCGCAAGTGAACCACCGAAAGTTAAACCTTTACCAGTGAACACACATGCTGTGTCATTGCTTAATTTTTTCATCATACCAGCCATGTAGCCAACTTCACGGCCACCTACACCGATGTCACCCGCAGGGATGTCAGTGTTAGAACCAAGATGACGGTATAACTCGATCATTAATGCTTGACAGAAACGCATAATTTCGCCTTCAGATTTACCTTTAGGGTCAAAATCTGAACCACCTTTACCACCACCCATAGGAAGTGTAGTTAAGGCATTTTTGAAAGTTTGTTCAAAACCTAAGAATTTAAGAATTGAAAGGTTCACTGATGGGTGGAAACGCATACCACCTTTGAATGGACCAATTGCTGAGTTGTATTGAACACGGAAAGCACGGTTAACTTGAGTTTGACCTTTGTCATCTACCCATGAAACACGGAACTGAATTGCACGCTCAGGCTCAACAAGACGTTCTAGCAAACCGTAGTCAGCATATTGTGGGTTCTTTTCGATGAATGGCCAAAGGCTCGTCATCACTTCTTCAACAGCTTGAAGAAATTCAGGTTGATGTTCATCACGTGTTTTAACGTAGTCTAGGAAGTCGTTAAGGCTGTTATATTTCAACACTTAATCCTCAGCAGATGTATGGATCAAAATTGATCACAATTTTGATCAAAGATATATTTTGGCGCAAAATATTAAATATCTTTTGTAACTAATCAGCAATAGTTTTTTTAAAAAATCTTTAAATTCTTTAAAGAACAGCGATTTAAATTGATTAATCAGATATTTTAGTTATAAATATTATTACTTTTAGGAATATTTTAATGAATTATTTTGCTCATTTATGATGCATCTATAGACCCATTTTTGCGCACAGCAATTCATACTGAAACATGCTAGAATTCAACGTCCTCTTTGGTTTTTCTCTGCCTTCATTTGTACTCGCGACTACCCATGACTTCTGAAATTTCCCTCATCCAACAAATTGATGCCCTATTGCCACAAACTCAATGTGGACTTTGTGGACACCGAGACGGCTGCTTACCCTATGCCAAAGCCATCAGTGAAGGAGAGGAAGCCAATAAATGTATACCCGGTGGTCAACCTGTGGCAGATTCACTAGCAGCGTTATTAAATCGTCCACACTTAACAGCAGAAGCCAGCGTTTGGCCAATCCAAAGTGATGGACGCCCGCAACGGGTTAAAGCTGTGATTCGTGAGGATGAATGTATTGGTTGTACCAAATGTATCAGTGCCTGCCCTGTCGATGCCATTATTGGCTCAGGCAAATTGATGCATACGGTCTTGACGGATTTATGTACGGGCTGCGAACTCTGCATCCCACCGTGTCCAGTGGATTGTATCGACCTAGTCGAAGAGCTTGATCATGTGCCATCTGAACCTGTTCGAATCGCAGAACAGAATGATTTACGTCGCCGCTACTATGCACATATTCAACGTGAGGAAAAACGCCGAATTCATCGTAAAGGCCCTATTGTACGCGCAGAAATTGATACGGAACTTTTTGCCCAATTTTCGACCCAGACAGACTTGGTACCGGTCATTGAAGTCGTGGAAAAACCTGCTACGCCAGTCGTTCAACTCGATGCAAAAACCACCATTGAACTTGCAAAAATTCGTACACAAATTAAGAAATTAGAAAAACAACTGAGTGTTCGAGAAGATGCAAAAAAACGTGAATTACTCCATACACTAACGCTACAACTAACACAACTGCAAGGGGCTTAATCATGGCTGTTAAAAACATGACTAAGAAGCAAATTCAAACTTTTTTTGAACGCTTACGTGAGCAACGCCCCAACCCGAAAACCGAACTCAATTATAGTAGTCCATTTGAACTTTTGGTGGCTGTTACCCTATCGGCACAGGCCACAGATGTCAGTGTCAACAAAGCCACAGACAAGCTTTTTCCAGTGGCAAACACTCCTGAAGCTATCTATGCGCTAGGTGTTGACGGACTGAAGGAATATATCAAGACCATTGGCCTGTATAACTCTAAAGCGGAAAATGTCATCAAAGCCTGCAAGATTCTGATTGAGAAGCATAACAGTATCGTTCCGAATAATCGTGCAGATTTGGAAGCCTTACCCGGTGTCGGTCGTAAAACTGCAAATGTGGTGCTGAATACTGCTTTTGGACAACCAACTATGGCAGTCGATACGCATATTTTTCGTTTAGGGAATCGAACAGGATTGGCTGTCGGCAAAAATGTTCTGGAAGTAGAACACCGACTCGTCAAAGTCATCCCCAAAGAGTTTATTGTTGATTCACATCATTGGTTGATTCTGCATGGGCGTTATACCTGTATTGCCCGCAAACCCAAATGCAATGAATGTATCGTGTCTGATGTATGTAATTGGAATGATAAGTATGAGTTTGGTGCAGTGAAAGAGTTAAATCTTAAGAAGCAATGATGAAAAAATATGTTGAGCTTTTTACTAATAGCAATATTTCGAAGTGCGTTCCTAGTAGCGATTAAAAGCATCTTTAAATCAATTTAGCTAGATTAAATGAAGAATTTCTGCCTACTAAATCAGAGTAGCCTTTCAAATAGAACTATATTGCTCCCTTGTCTGACAAAATGCGCATATTATGGGCAGCATCCTGATGCCCTTGACTTGCTGCTCGTTGGTACCAATATATAGCCTGCGCATTGCTCTGTTCTACATGAATCCCCTGCTCATAAAAAACACCAAGATTATACTCAGCTTCCGCATTCCGATATTCAGATGCTTTGATAGAATATTCGTATGCCTGTTCATATTTCCCTTGTTCGACATATAATTTTGATAATCCTTCGTAAGCCTTGCTTGGATCATCAGCTACTCCCTGAAGATACCACTTTTCAGCTTCCGCATTTCTTTTCTGTTTTCGGTACAAAGTACCTAAGTTATTTTTAGCATTTTGCTCATTTAACAGGCTTGCCTGCATGAAGTATTTTTCTGCTTTTATAAAGTCTTGATCTCGTCCTGCTCCATTCATATAAATCATACCCAATATGTTGATTGCTTCAGCATCTCCTTGTTGTGCAGCAAAATTTAATAAATTAAAAGCCTGCACATAATCTTTTTGAATATTTTTCTGGCCTGTAAAATACAAAAAACCCATACCCGCTATTTTCTCTGTCGATGTTAAATTCTTATCATATACAATTTTACATAACGGATTGCTTTCAACTAATACAGGACATTGCTGTTTTAAAATCTCTGCTTCTGTTTGTACGTCACTCTTACAGGCAATAAGGCATACATTTATAAGAAATAACAAGCAGGTATGTCTATTCAAATACTCCATTATCTAATTCTCATAATCTGAAAAAATCTTATTTATTTAGACATTTTTATTTGGTGTCTTTGTTTTCTAACTCTTTTTTTAACTTTTCCAAGCGTTTTTTTTCTTCTTCAACTTGCGGATGTACCTGATACTTTTCAGATACATGTACAAATTTACGCATTTCACGGCGTTCAGCCAACTCTTCCACTTGCACCTTACGCAACATTTTAAAGCTGACAAATAATAAGCCCAATAACACCGCCACAGCGATGATGACCATTATAACCAAAGCAAATTTCATAACAGATTCGCCCTAAAAGCCACATAAAAAAAGAGCCCCACTATGCAGTAGGACTCTTTGATTGTCAAAAATTCAAAAAAGTTGAATTATTTAGACTGATCTAAAATCGCGAACAAATCAGTTTGAACTTGATCGATTGGACGAAGACCATTTAATTTGTCATAAGTCGGTGCGTTTTCGCCAGAAGCTGCACGACCTTGGTAGAAACCAACCAATTGCTCAGTTTCAGCGTGGTAAGAACCTAAACGCTTACGAATTGTTGCTTCTTGGTCATCAGGACGTTGAACAAGATCTTCACCAGTTTCGTCATCTTTACCTTCCACTTTTGGCGGGTTGTAAACGGTGTGATATACACGACCAGATGCTGGGTGTTGACGACGACCAGATAAACGTTGAACGATTTCTTCGTCAGGTACATCGATTTCAATTACGTGATCGATGCTGATACCTTCGTTTTCAAGCGCTTCAGCTTGTGGAATCGTACGTGGGAAACCGTCAAAAATGCAGCCGTTGACACAGTCAGGTTGAGCAATGCGTTCTTTAACAAGACCAATAATAAGCTCATCAGATACAAGGCCGCCATTGTCCATGACGCTTTTAGCTTGTAGACCTAATTCAGTACCTTCACGAATCGCAGCACGGAGCATATCACCGGTTGAAATTTGTGGGATATCGTAGCGCTTACAGATCAACTGAGCTTGTGTACCTTTACCTGCTCCAGGTGGTCCGAGTAATATAATGCGCATAAAAAAACATCCTCATTTTAAACATTGTATATGACGCTATGTAGTGATCTGAACCCAAGATTCAGATCGTCTTCCAGCATCTAATTATAAGAAAGCCACAAACAAATGTATTGTACCCGCGATAAAACCGGTTACACCACCCAAGACAATTAAAATCCATTCGTCTTCCTGAAATGCAGGACGTAATAGATTTTGAAATTCTTTCGGTGTTAGCTCACGAATACGGTCTCTAAACATTTGAAAGATTTTCTGTGCACGGCTCGCATTAAACGCAGGGTCGCATACAGGCACCATCGTAATTTCAATTGAGCGATCGATCAAGTCTGTCTTGAGTTTTGCGTACTCTTTTGGACCTAAAGACAACTGTAATGAGGTACGAACCAGTGGAGATTCCATAATTTCATTAATATGACGTTTCACAATGCGACGAGTCTTATCTTTCTTCCCGCCATACATCATTTCGGTCATGATAGATTTTAACGTAATTAGGTCTTCTGTGACTACACTTGCGAATACATCTGAAACTTCTTCTTGGCGTTTCATAAATGCCCCTTGAACATTGTACGTTCCAATACGTGGAATCACAGGTTTAATCCAAGGGAATTTACGATCTTTAGTTAATTCAAATAATTGCAAATACTTAACAGGGTGCGGCTCTATTGGATTAAATACCATCCAGATGGCAATCCAGTTGGTCAAAAAGCCCCAGATTGCGGCCCAAAATGGAACCGTCCAATGCCATGGCACCACAAACCAAACGATCATTTGGAAGATACCAAAGAACATCCCAATCAAGGCACTAATATGCCAAATAAAGTTGATTTCTTTCTGGCCAACTTTAAGGAACATCCGCACCATCAAGAGACGATCCGCTTCCATTTGACTCACCACCATTTCTCGCATGTCAACAAGTGACTCTACGTTCATGGTCAGTTCGGTCACGAGTTCTTTTAAGGTATTTGGCAGCTGTTTGTGTGCTTGGGCATAAATACGACGTTTAATCGAATACGGTAGGTTTTCCCAAAGCACCGCATTTCGGTCTAGCATGACTTCATCAATCAAATGTTCAAGCTCAAAGCCAACTTGTTCACCAATGATGCGCGCCATGTCCTCAGGATCCATTGCTTCCAAAAACTCACGCAAGGAACCCAATTTAGACAATGTATTATCCGTAATAATGCCAGAAATACGTCCAGCTTTTCTTGGCACAATCCCCTGCCATCCCACGGGTAATCGACCTAAATGGAATCCCCAGAAAGTAATCGGGTAAAACACCATTTTCAGTGCCATCCAAACGTGTGCCCAGGTAACGAATGCGGTAACGGGGATAATACTCAGCACAGCCCAAAAATCGGGACGTTGCAAAAAGGTTTGCCACAATTCGTTAACGTACTCAAGCATGCATAACTTCCATATTTAATTTTATTCAGTGAGTGCGGTTATAAAATAAAGTTGATTATTTTCACTACAAACCAAAACTTAAAGTATATGAGATTTGTAGTCTCGGTTCGGTTTCCACAATCACATTACCTGATTTGTCTTCTAATTTTTCACCCGCCCCCAAGCCTACACTAAACGTACTAATACGCTCGGCACTCAACATCACATAAGCAAGATCGATACCACCACCTAAACGCGCTTCATCTTCACCATCTACTTTCTTAGAGTCGATGTGGCCCGCATAAGCTCCGATATAATAACCATTTTTATCTTTGCCAGTGAAATGAACTGGGTAACGAAAGCCGACTTGCCCACCAGGTGTTTTATCATCGTTCAAGAAAACACCAGCTTTTGCATAGGCAATGCCATATGGGTTTACCCACTCACCATTCACGTGAATAATTTTTTGAGTAAAACCTGCTCCAACATTCCATGGTTGATAACCCTTACCTGTTAACTTTGCCTCAGGTAAAAATGAATTGTCATTGGCATGTGCGATGCTTCCGAGCATCATAAATGCAAGCAATGGATATAATTTATTCATTGTTTTCACAAACTTCCTTAGTATTATTTTTTGGAATATTCCTTTTTTATACGTTTCGACTTTAGCAGAATAATATGAACTGTTATACACAAAGCCCCATATTTTTCATGTCTGCAAAGTCAAAATATAGACTGCAATCACAGCAGAGTCGTTTTTATTTATCAAAAAAATGTCAGTTGCGCTAGAATATGCCTCTTCCGTTATTTTAGCTCTCAGTCTTTAAGTCGATCGCGTATGAAGCAGCATTATCCTTTAAAAAATGTCCAGCAAGAAAAGCGGATTTATCGTAATCGCGTGGTGATTTCGATAGGGATTGTCTCCTTCTTTATGCTGTTGCTTGTGGCACGATATGCATATTTGCAAATCAAAAGTTATGAGACCTTTTCGACTGCTGCCGATCAAAACCGAATTCGATTGCAACCGCTTGCACCTTCTCGTGGTTATATCTATGACCGTAATGGTGTGTTATTAGCGGATAATTATCCGGTTTTCTCAGCAACCATGAGCCGTGCGGATGTTGAAGACATTGATGATACGGTAGAGCGCCTAACGCCTCTGTTAGAACTGACTGATGAAGACATCGAACGTTTCAAAAGTCGGATTAAAACCTCTAAAAAGACTGAACGCGTTTCGATTAAACTGAATTTAAATGAAAATGATATCGCCCGTTTTAGTGAGGTGAAATATCAATTCCCGGGTGTCAATATAGAGACCCAAATGACTCGCTACTATCCACATGGTGAACTGTTTGCCCATGTGATTGGCTACGTAGGTCGTATTAATGACAAAGAACTAAAAACGATTGATAAAGATTTATACGCTGGCTCAAACCTGATCGGTAAAATTGGCGTTGAAAAATCATACGAAGAACTTTTACATGGTATGCCGGGAAATGAGTCGGTTGAAGCCGATGCCTTTGGTAATGTGTTACGACATCTAGGTCGTAAAGATCCGATTCGTGGTAATGACTTATATTTATCCCTAGATTATGGACTACAAATGGTCGCTTCAGAGCAGCTTGCAGATCGACGTGGTGCAATTGTGGCGATTGACCCACGTACTGGGGAAATTCTTGCTCTTGTGTCCAGTCCTAGTTTTAACCCTAACTTATTTGTTACTGGCATTAGCAGCAAAGATTATTCTGAACTACGTGATAGCCTCGATCAGCCATTATATAACCGTGCTGTGCAAGGGGCTTATCCACCGGGTTCAACGATCAAACCGATGTTTGGTTTAGGTGGTATTCATTATGGTCTAGTGGATTGGAGTACAGCCATTTCCGATCCGGGCTATTTCACGCTTCCGGGTGACAGCCATCGTTTCCGTGACCACAAAAAAACTGGTCATGGCTCAGTTAATTTACACAAAGCTCAAGTCATTTCCTGCGATACCTATTTCTATGTCTTGTCCTATCGTATGGGCATTGAAAAAATGAATACTTGGATGCGTCAGTTTGGCTTCGGTGAAAAAACCGGTGTAGATTTACCAAGTGAAAGTACGGGGCTATATCCAAATCCTGAATGGAAGCTCCGCACACGGAAGTCCAATTGGCTTAAAGGTGAAACCATTTCTGTCAGTATTGGTCAAGGTGCATTTACAGCAACACCATTACAACTGGCGATGGCGACTGCCATTACCGCTAATCAAGGCTCTCATGTTACACCTCACGTTTTGCGTGAAAGTAAAGGCTCTAAAGTCCACAAAGTCCATAACGCCCCGAATGGTCGCATTCAATTTAATGGTAAGCCAGATGATTGGATCAAAATGCGTGATGCCATGATTGATGTGGTTCAAACAGGGACCGGTCGTGGTATTCGTACCCCAATGTATCAAATAGCAGGTAAAACAGGCACCGCACAGGTTAAAAGTATTGCCCAAGGTAAACGCTATAACGAATCTTTATTGACAGAGCGTCAGCTTGACCATGGTTTATTTGTTGGTTTTGCCCCTGCGGAAAAACCTGAAATTGCGATTGCCGTCGTTTGGGAAAATGGTCGTCACGGTGGTTCTGCTGCTCAAATTGCGAAACCGATGTTTGATTACTGGTTATTAACACGTAAAAAGAATCCAATTCGTCCTGCTAGCCATCAAATTAGCGGTGGTCTCATGACTGCGGGTCTAAAACCGAGTGAGTTACCAAACGGCTCGAATATTTTATCAGCCGATCCAAATGCGAGCCCAACAGCTCAGCAGAACAACAGTGCAACTCAACAATCGAATACTGCAAATACCCCACCTCGTGCTGCCAGTGCAGCACATGCAACCGATGAGGAATAATTCATGAAAAATCAATTAAGAATCATTGGGGGTGAATGGAAACGACGTCAACTGCCTTTTGCCAGTATTGACGGTCTACGCCCTACACCTGACCGTGTCCGCGAGACATTATTTAACTGGCTCATGTGGGATGTTCAAAATGCCAAAGTCCTCGACCTCTGTACAGGTTCAGGGGCATTATCGTTTGAAGCACTCTCACGTGGTGCAGCAGAAGCCGTTTTAATTGAACCTGATCGCACCCAAGCGAAGTTTCTCATGGACAATTTAGAACTCTTAAGGGTGAGCAAACAACGTGTGCAACTCAAAAACATGACGGCACAACAAGCCATTCCTAACTTGAAAGATCAATTTGATCTGATTTTCTTAGATCCCCCTTATAGTCTTGATTTATGGCAAGAACTTGCTGAATTGGTCGATCCGTGCATTGCAGACAATGGTTTAATTTATATCGAAGCTGACCGTGATCTTGCTCAGTTAAAGCTCCCGAGCAGTTGGCAGCAAATCAAACAAACCAAAGCAGGTACGGTACGTGCAGGCTTATATAAAAAGGCTTAATGTAAATGCACACAAAAAAGGACGTTAATGCGTCCTTTTTTATTACTTGAAAATCATTAAACCTGTGGTCGAAGTGGACGCTGGCTGTTAAATCCACCCGGGGTTTTAGCTTTATCCACGGGCGTTACTTTAGGACGTTGTTGCTGTGGTTTTTGCTGCTGGGGCTTGCTTGTATTGGGTTTAGCTGGCGTCTGAGGCTTTGCGCTTGGACGATGCACATTTGACGGATGCTGAGATGAAGGATTCTGTACATTCGGTTTATGCGCATTTGGTTTATGCACATTCGGTTTATGAGTATCGTCTGGACGGTTATTCGAATTCGATCGTGGTGAGTTTGGTCGATGTTGCGGGCTATTCACTCGACTATATGAACGGTCATAACGCTGACTTGAGTCATAGCGCTGTCCGTATGACCCCCCATATTGACCTGAATAACCATATTGATTTGCATAGCCATATTGATTCGAATGGTATCGGCCATCATCAAATGGCGCCACGACACACCCTGTAAATGTAACTGCAACTACAGATAGCAAAGCAACTTGTTTAAGCATGTGTAGCACTCCTCTTTGATGAAGAGCATTTTCACTTATCGAAATGAATTCAATCGGAAGTCTGTGTACATCTGCTGTATTTAAACATTCATGTTTTATTCATCATTTGACATCCAATTTTGCTACATTTGTTCAGTCAGCCACATTTATATAGAAAAATTCACTACAATAGCGCCACGTATTTCAAAGCTGTAATTTAATGACTTGGCTGTTTTTTATTCTTGGTGCCATCTTTGCGGGATTCATACAAGGATTAACAGGGTTTGCATTCGCCCTTATCGCAATGTCATTTTGGGTTTGGATACTCCCCCCTCAAATAGCCGCACCCTTGGTGGTCTGCGCTTCAGTTTATAGCCATTTCATTATCATCAGAACGTAAAAGCATTCCGATCAATAAAAAAATCATTTATCCCTATTTAATTGCAGGAATTTTAGGTGTACCGCTCGGTACGTATTTATTAGACAGCATTAATCCAGATACATTTAAATTGGTTTTGGGCGCTTTTTTAATGTTTTGGTGCCCAATTTTATTTTTTAATCCTAAATTTTCATTCATCCAAAAATCAGGGAAATGGGCGGATTCTAGTATTGGATATATTGCTGGAATCTTGGGTGGTCTTGGAGGCTTTTGTGGTGCATTACCCTCTGCATGGCTCATGCTGAAAAATACACCCAAAGCAGAACAACGCTATATTTTGCGACATTTCAATTTAGCCATTCAGCTCGTTACACTCATCAGCTATCTGCTACAAGGGATCATCCATCGTGAACATCTGCCCTATTTAGCCGTGCTGTTGGTGATTATGGCTTTTCCCGTGATTTTTGGTGCCAAACTTTTTTATCGCATTTCAGAACGCCAATTTAAGCATATCGTGTTAGGGCTATTATTTTCTTCAGGCTGCTTCTTGGTGACGATGAGTATCTCAACCTGATGACTCAAAACCAAAAGATATTTATCTAGATGATTCTAGAAAATCGCCTTTTCAGTTAGACATTCACATCTTGTAACAATGACACAATTCACATTTAAATAAAAATTAGCCAAATGGTAAAAAAGTGATTAATTTTTTTGTCGAAAATTAATAGAATATTGCACCTCATAATTTTGCTTAAAATAAAACCATGAAAAAGTTCATCCTGCTTGCAGGTGTAACTCTGCTTAGCGGCTGTATGTTTGGCACGTCCAGCGAAATTAAAAAAGCTGAAAAACTAGTCTCCCATTTTCAATGCAATAATATTGAAAGTTCACATATGACTCATAGCTCGATTACAACTTTCCATGAAGAAAAACTAGCATCAAGCAAACAAAAAGTAGTGTCTTATATCGATAGCTATAAGCATGGCGAAAAGTTATTTCGTATTCCGCTCATCGATGTGGTTGACCAGCAATACATTATTTATAAGGCGGCATGTCAAAATCTGGGCGGTATTCATCCCGACTTTAATGATTAAAATCAACATAAAAATCTAAACAGAAGAATCTAAACATAAAAAAGGACAGCCGATGCTGTCCTTTTTTATTGGTTTGTTGGATTAGTGATAGCGTGTATCGACACTGAATTTTTCAGGAAATTTGGCATGAATTTGCGCGTAAAAATCCATGATTTCAGCCATATCTTTTTCATAATCGCCTGTAGGATAAACAATTTTACCCACACCCGTTTTTTTCTGCGCATAGTCCATATAGGCTAAAGCAATCGGCACACCTGCTTGCATGGCAACATGATAAAAACCGGTTTTCCACTTCTCTTGTTTGGCGCGTGTCCCTTCTGGCGTCACCAACATGACTAATTTCGGATGATGCTTAAATAAGTCAGCCATGAGCTCAACCATACTTTGACGTGCTTCACCATCTTGTTTTGGACGACGATTAATACCAATTCCGCCCATTGCACGTACAAAAGGCCCAAACGGGAATTTCATATAACTGTCTTTAATCGTGATACGAACATTTACCCCTAAAGCTTTCAGGGCAAGGCGTGCATAAAGTGCATCCCAATTACTGGTATGTGGCGCTGCAATCATGACACATTGGTCGATATTTAAATCCCAATGGTTATCAATTTGCCACCCCATTAAGTTCAGACTTTTTTCCGCTGTTTTTTCAAACACAATTTGCACCGACAGTTTTTTCTATGCTGCAGAGTTTAACAACGCAAAATAATTATAAAAGCCTATATTGTTTAGTTATTCACCAATTAATATATAAATGTCCTTTAGCGTTCACTTTTAGGTATGTCACCAATATTTCACTATTTACGAATTTTTAAAAATCAAGTTTCTGTTTTGATGTATTAACCAAACACACAATTGTTAACAGGAATAGGCTATTTTTCTTAAGCAATAAAAGTCAAGCTTAGCATTATATTGGGTACATACGGTGTATAAATCTCATGAAAAAACTAATCCTCGCTCTCTGTATGGTCAGTGCAACCCTAACGGCATGTTCAAAGACCAGCAATGAATCTGAAACTGCGACACCACCAGATAATAATGTCATTGCCAATACGGACGCTGCCTCAGAAAGTCCGATTGCTACAGGTGATAACACCGAAAATGCACTTGATTGGGCAGGTGAATATAAAGGAATTCTGCCTTGCCATGATTGCAAAGGGATTGAAACTGAGCTTGAACTTAAACTTGATAAGAGCTATGAACTCAGCCAAGAGTTTTTAGGTAAAGCTGCGAACACTGAAAATAAAGTGAAAGGCAGTTTTAAGTTTTTGCCAGATCAACCTGGGATGATTCAACTTGATGCCGAGGGCGACAATCGAATTTATTTTGTAGGTGAAAACTTTATTGAGCTTCGTGGTGATAAAGGTGAAAAATTGGAAATGCCTGAATTAAATTTACAGCTCACTAAAAAGCTTGATTAGCGTTTTATTTAACATTTGTAGTCATATATTAATCATAAAAAATCCCCGCAAAAGCGGGGATTTTTTGTTTAATCCAAATGTATCAACGGGTTAATTATTTTCCGCCAAATACATAAGAAAGACCTACACGACCACCAACTTCGCTACCACCTGCAACACCGATTGCAGCGCTAAGTGAAGTACGGCCATCAGCAAATACGCTTGCAACACCTAGAGCACCTGCAGATTCACCTTCGTAGTGACCAACACCACCAAATACTGCAAATTGACCTGCACCAATGTTAGGAATTTGTTGTTGAGCAGCTAAAGCAATTGCAACACCACGGTAAGCTGTTTTCTCTACGTCATCAATACGGCTGTTCAATTGGTCAACACGGCTGTTTAAACCAGCTGCAACAGTATTGAACTGAGTTAAACGCTCATCAACTTGTACGATTTTTTGGTCAACTTCAGCAACTTTAGCATCAATAGCTTCTGTTGCACCTGCTACAGCACCATCAACAGAAGATTTGATGTTGTCAACAATACTTACGCCATTGATACGGAAATCACCAGAGTCAACATAGTCAGCAGTGATTTTTGTTGTTGCAGTAGTTTGCTTACCTTCTGAATCAACAGTCGTTTTCTTAACTTCAACGCCATAAACGTTTTGGTCATCTACTTTATTAATCACACCAGTTGAAACTGATTGAGTAGTTTTGATAGTAGCCTCACCAACGTTTTCATTAGCGACTGCAGTAGCACCAGTAGCAGTAGTAGTTTGTACAATACCTGCTTGAAGTTTAGATTTATCTACAGATGTAACCGATTCGCTATAAGTTACATTTTTATTAGTAATTGTATTATGAACAACTGCTTGTTCAAATTTACCAGTTGTATATGTTGCTGTACCTGTACGAATTGGTAATAAATCAGCTACATCTGCTGCTGTTACATCAGCAACTCCTGCCAGTGTATAATTACCATCAGCATTTTGAGTTGCTGCATAGAATTTTGGAGCAACTTCATTACCAGCGTCATCATTATAAACTTCAAGAATTGTACGACCACCAATAGTATATTGACGAGTTTTTAATGTCGAACTATTTGCTGCACCTACTTGTTTTTCATTTGTAATAACACTGCCGTCATACTGAAGAGTGCCTAAGCTAAGATCAGCTAATGCAATACCATTACCTGTTAATGCTACAAAATTATTACCATCTTTTGCACTTACACCATATATATTTTTTGATACATCTAAAGGCTGACCAGTTACGGCATCATATGCACCAGTATTTCCAATAATACCTGAGTTTACATATTTAGAATTTGAAGTACCTGGAACGAATAGTGTACCTGTAAACTGAGTAGAAACACCTTCTGGATTAATATACGCACCTTGTAATTGTTGATTCAAACCACCAACATTACCTTGATAACCATATACTAAATGTTCATTATTAATTTCTTTTAACTCATAGCCAGTAGTTGTTGTACCAGCTGTAGAATCCGTTAATTGACCGCCATTAGATAGCGTGTCAAGTAAAACATCATTACCCTTGTATTCTACTAGTTGATCATTTCCAGCAGCATCTTTAACAAATTCAAAAAAACCTTCAGATGTTTTTGAACCCAACTTTGTTACGCTAACTACGTCTTTACCAGATGCCGTTTTATAGTTAAAAATTTCATAAGTTACTTGAGAACCACTTCCAGTAACTGAAGTAACAGCACCAGTTCCCAAGTCAGCCCAGTTAGTACCTTGGTTAAGAACTGGTGAGAACACATAACCTGTACTATTAAACAAACCTTCAGATTGCTGGGTTGGATTTGCATTTTTTGCATTTGCACCAACTGCTAAAAATGCCAAACTTGCTGCCAAAAGTGTTTTCTGAAATTTCATACAAATTCCTTCAATTTTTATAAAAAGACTGGTAGACCCTAGGATGATGTTTACCAGCGAAACTGATACGAATGCGTGCTTATCGTCTGGAGATACCGCAATTCATAGCCAACCGCCCCTGCGGTGCTGTGGCAATAATATACAAAATGAAACATTAATATCAATCAAAATTTGATTTATTTTTAAATAAAAAATATTTTAATTCTTTTTTTTATACAAAAAATACTATAATTTATTGTTTTTTTTGATATTTTTATATAATACAATTAATATTAAAGAATTATATTTCCTTTAACTTTTACTCTTTAATCAATCAATATTTGATTGCTCGTAAACACGTATCGTTTATCCTCCTTACAAAAAATTACTCTTATTTATCAATAATTAGACGAAAAATGATTGTTATTTATTTGGCTATTTCCTACAATCAACATTTAAAATTTACCGAACTCTTATCGACATTCTGTTACTTTTAAGAGTCCTTAATTATTGTAAGCAGAATCAATGAAATATGAGTAATCTACAAGAAAAGTTAGCTTTTAGTGAACGCTTGAAACAGGCACTAATAGATTCAAATCACCCTATTAGCCCAACTTATTTATCAAAAGAGTTTAATCATAGATATGATGGCACTCCTGTTTCAGTGCAATCGGCAAATAATTGGTTATTAGGTAAAGCGATTCCAAATCAAGATAAACTGGCTATTCTTTCTATTTGGCTCAATGTCACTAGCCAGTGGTTACGCTTTGGCGACAACACATTAGGATCGTCCAATCTTGAGTCAAATGATCAATCAGAACTTGATTATTTTTTAAAATTTCGGACATTGAATGTAAGTCAAAAACAAATCATTAAAGATCTAATTGACCAATTCATTCAGAGATAGAAGTATCTTTATTCAATAATTTTAAATATTTTTTATTTTCAAGTTCGTAAAAATTAATTCTCTCTTCATAGTCACGTATTGTCTTGTAAAGCATCTGTAACTCTTTTTTACTCACGAGAATTTTTTCACAATTGGGATCGAATACTTTTGAATGTTTATTCATGCATTTTATTCGCTTACCGTCTTGATTTATCATTGCTATTCTTATAAAGAACATGTTGATAAAATCATAAATTAAAATTTTAAATATTCCAATATATAAATCATACAAATCAATAACAATTTCTTATTCTCAATATAAAGAATAAAAATGATCACATGTTTTACATTAATTTGCGTTATGTTATTCAAATAATCACATAATTACAACACACATCACAAAAAAAACCCTGCAAAATGCAGGGTTTAATTTTATCTTGCAGCAATTAGCTTACATCATACCGCCCATGCCACCCATACCGCCCATATCAGGCATAGCAGGTTTATCTTCTGGAATTTCAGTGATCATACATTCAGTTGTAAGCATTAAGCCCGCAACAGATGCAGCATGCTCAAGCGCAGAACGTGTTACTTTCGCTGGGTCAAGAATACCCATTTCTAACATATCGCCATACTCTGAAGTCGCAGCGTTATAACCGAAGTTACCTTCACCGTTTTTCACAGCATTGATTACAACTGAAGGCTCATCACCAGAGTTTGCAACGATTTGACGAAGCGGCGCTTCAATCGCACGACGTAAAATATTGATACCAACATTTTGATCATCGTTAGCACCAGACACACCTTCAAGTGCTTTTGCAGCACGTACAAGTGCAACACCACCACCTGCTACAACACCTTCTTCAACTGCAGCACGAGTTGCATGAAGTGCATCATCAACGCGATCTTTCTTCTCTTTCATTTCAACTTCAGTTGCAGCGCCGATTTTGATTACAGCAACACCGCCTGCCAATTTAGCAACGCGTTCTTGAAGTTTTTCTTTATCGTATTCTGAAGTTGATTCTTCAATTTGAGCACGAATTTGAGTTACACGTTCAGCAATTTGCTCTGCAACACCTGCACCATCAACAATTACCGTGTTTTCTTTAGAAACAGTAACTTTATGCGCTGTACCTAAGTGCTCAAGTGTAGTTTGGTCTAAAGACATACCAACCTCTTCAGAAACTACAGTCGCGCCAGTTAAAATCGCGATGTCTTGAAGCATCGCTTTACGACGATCACCAAAACCAGGTGCTTTAACAGCACAAACTTTGATAATGCCACGCATGTTGTTTACAACAAGAGTTGCAAGTGCTTCACCTTCAACATCTTCAGCAATGATAAGAAGCGGTTTACCTGTTTTAGCAACAGCTTCAAGTACAGCAATTAATTCGCGGATGTTGCTGATTTTTTTATCAACAAGAAGAATGTATGGGTTTTCAAGTTCAGCTGTTAGTGTATCTTGTTTGTTTGCAAAGTACGGGCTGATGTAACCACGGTCAAACTGCATACCCTCTACAACATCTAGAGAATCTTCAAAGCCTGAACCCTCTTCAACTGTAATTACACCCTCTTTACCGACTTTTTCCATTGCTTGAGCAATAAGTTTACCAACAGTGGTGTCAGAGTTCGCAGAGATCGAACCTACTTGTTCAATGGCTTTAGAGTCAGAAGCAGGTTTAGCAGTCGCTTTAATTTCAGCAACAACAGCTTTAACCGCGATGTCGATACCGCGTTTAAGATCCATTGGGTTCATACCAGCAGTAACTGATTTGATCCCTTCATTTAGGATTGCTTGAGCAAGTACAGTTGCAGTTGTTGTACCGTCACCCGCGATGTCATTGGTTTTTGAAGACACTTCACGAACCAGCTGAGCGCCCATGTTTTCAAATTTGTCTTTTAATGTGATTTCTTTAGCAACAGAAACACCATCTTTAGTGATGTGCGGCGCACCGAAAGAACGGTCGATGACAACGTTACGGCCTTTAGGACCTAAAGTCACTTTTACAGCATCTGCAAGTACATTTACACCCGCGATCATTTTTGAACGCGCTGAATCACCAAATTTTACGTCTTTAGCTGACATGTCTAACTCCGAATCTTTTTAAAATTTTTAACAATTTATGATGAATAAAAGGGTCTAAATGCGTGTACGAAACTTAAGCTTCAAGTACCGCTAAGATGTCAGACTCTTTCATAATAAGAAGCTCTTCGCCTGCTACTTTTACTTTTGTACCGGCATAAGTGCCAAACAATACGTTGTCACCAACTTTAACGTCTAATGCACGTACGCCATTGTCAGTTACTTTGCCATTACCTACAGCGATTACTTCGCCTTGAGCAGGTTGTTCAGCTGCTGAAGTACTTAAAATAAGACCACCAGCAGTTTTAGTTTCCTTTTCAACACGGCGAATCACAACGTTGTCATGCAAAGGACGAATATTGCTCATAGTTAACTCCAGACTAAGTCTATTTACTAGATAAAAGACGATGACATTTTGATTTCCGTAAGCCATCGACAAAAAATAATTTAGATGACACTTTTGTGGGGATGGAAAAAAACCCTTCAAGGGCAAAATTTAATTTTTTTCATTTTTTTGTATTTTTTTTCTTCAAAATTTAAATTTAAAGGATTAAAGCTCATCCAAAATATAAGTACTAAGATTTTCTTCGAATATTTTTAACTTTGAATGATAAAAATAATGCTGCACATTCATCTGCTCATCAATGACATTAAAACTGTTGGCAAGGTTATCGTGTAGGCGATATGACGTTGCAGTTCCAGCATGAATATCCCAAACTGGATGCGCAGCACCTAAAGCATAAATCTGATTGAGGTCATAGCTGGCTGGAACATGTAAATGTCCATGCAATAAACCATTTAAACCGTGTTGACTCCACTGTTCGAGTGCCAAACGCCCTTGAACAGGACAATCTTTCACACCATGCGGGTCATTGGGCGGCGTATAAAAAGGTTGATGCGCTATGATTAATTTCACTTTATTGGGCGGCGCATGTCTAAGTAATTCCTCGACATGATATATTTGCTCGAGCGATACATGCCCTCGCGTATGGTAACGACGGCGAATACTATTGATCCCAATTAAATAAAAATGCTCGGTTTCCAGTACATTTTCCATGGCACCAAAAAAAAGTTGATAACGTGCAAAAGGGCTAAAAACACGGTTCCATAAATGATATAGCGGAATATCATGATTCCCCGGCACAACGATATAAGGCAGCTTTAAGCTTTCTAAAAATTGCTTACATGCATAAAACTGACGATAACGCGCACGCTGGGTCAAGTCTCCACTGGCAACCACGGCCTCGATACGCTGTTCACGACAAAATTGCTGAATAGCGCGCATACACTCTGGCTTTTCAGTGCCGAAATGCAGATCAGACAGATGCAGTATCATGTGGCACCCGTATCTTTAAGGCTTGTTTTTGCACTCGAATTTTAAGCGGCGGTTTCATTTCTACAATCTCACCATCCACAGCAACGGTCATTTTTTTTCGTTGGGTATGTATGGTGACTTCATCAGCGGCAAAACTATACACATCTGGTGCATTGTCGATATTGCCACGGATCAATTGCCATAAAATTTTAAATAACGTTTTCTTATCACTTTTTGCGACAACCACACCTGCAACTTTACCTGCCTCTGCATCTTTAGCGATTTGCAAGTTTAAATCGGCCAATTGCAATTGATTATTGCCAAAAAAAATCAAGGGCGTTTTGACTGGATAAATATGATGATCCACTTCGATTTCCAATTTCAGCTCTTTACGATCTCGAATCAGCACATCCAAACCTGAGGTATAAGCATGCAATGGGAAACGCCCAAACTTCTGATTATAAAATTCTCTTTTTTGTATAAATAAAGGATACAAGCCCAAACTGGCATTGTTTAAATAGATATGTTCATTGATTTGCGCCACATGTACCTGTCGATTATTGCCTGTCGCAATGACCTGTGCTGCTTGAATTAAATCGAGAGGAATATTGAGTACGCGCGCCACATAATTAAATGTGCCTAAAGGTAAGATCCCCATTGGAATATCGGTATGCATCAACCGATGAGCAACTGCATTTAAGGTTCCATCACCACCTGCAGCAACGACAACGCCCAAATTATCTGGGTCTTGGTGGCGTGCAAACACCTTGCTCATTAAAGTATCAAAACTGGCTTCCTGCCCAAGCTCAAAAGACTGTATTTCGAAATCATGATCGGATAATATCCGCACAAGTTCCTCGTAGACTTCATCTTTGTTTGCAGCATGAAATCCTGATTTTTTATTATAAATAATAGATAAAGGCTTGGCTTGTTTAATCACTTTTTATACATCTTGGCCGCTTAGTTTTGTATTTTGTCGAATTTAACAGCAAATAATAGCGCCTTTATGTAAAAATCGAATTACCACCATTTATTTAATCAATAATAATTCTCAAATATCAAATACATGCAACTTTTTGTTTTTATTAAAAATAAATATATAAAATATTGTCCATCACGTTAATAAATAAAGTTAAAATTCGCGATAAAATCTATTAAGTTATTGTATTTTATTTACATTTAACTTAAATAGCATTAACTACCAAAAAAAATCTACCACTTCTTTAGTCTTATTTTTTTTATGATTTTATGCTTTAATACAGCCACTTTTTTTCATCTTTTATCTGCATGATGTAACCCATGATGCAGATTATACTTTGTACGGTTAGTACATTTTTGAGATAGGCCTCACCATGACCCAAGTGAACGCACCAGAATTCGTTCGTCACCCTAAGCTAATTGCTTGGGTGGAAGAAATTGCCAAATTAACCAAACCAGCAAAAATCGAATGGTGTGACGGTAGCGCAGAAGAATATCAACGTTATATCGACTTGATGATCGCTAACGGCACTATGCAAGAACTTAACCAAGAAAAACATCCTGGTTCTTACCTTGCTAATTCTGATCCTTCTGACGTTGCTCGTGTTGAAGGTCGTACTTACATCTGTTCTGAAAAACAAGAAGATGCAGGCGCAACAAACAACTGGGAAGCTCCAGCTGAAATGCGTGCTCGTCTGAATGGTTTATTTGACGGTTCAATGAAAGGCCGTACTTTGTACGTTGTTCCTTTCTCTATGGGTCCTTTAGGTTCTCATATTGCTCACATCGGTATCGAACTTACTGATTCTCCTTACGTTGCTGTAAGCATGTCTAAAATGGCTCGTATGGGTAAAGCTGTTTATGACGTACTTGGTACTGACGGTGACTTCATTCCTTGCGTACACACTGTTGGTGCTCCGCTTGAAGAAGGTCAAAAAGACGTTGCTTGGCCTTGCAACCCTGAAAAATACATCGTTCATTACCCAGAAACTCGTGAAATCTGGTCTTACGGTTCTGGTTACGGCGGTAACGCATTGTTGGGTAAAAAATGCCTAGCTTTACGTATTGCATCTTCTATGGGTCGTCAACAAGGTTGGTTAGCTGAACACATGCTCATCCTTGGCGTGACAAACCCACAAGGCGAAAAACACTACATCGCAGCTGCATTCCCTTCTGCGTGTGGTAAAACAAACTTCGCGATGTTGATTCCACCAGCGGGTTACGAAGGTTGGAAAATTGAAACTGTAGGTGATGATATTGCTTGGATCAAACCAGGTGAAGATGGTCGTTTATATGCAATCAACCCTGAAGCTGGTTTCTTCGGTGTAGCACCTGGTACAAATACCAAGACTAACCCGAACTGTATGGCGACTCTTCATAAAGACGTAATCTATACTAACGTTGCTGTAACTGACAACGGTGAAGTATGGTGGGAAGGTCTTTCTAAAGAAGTACCTGCTAATCTAACTAACTGGAAAGGTCAACCACACACCGGCGAAGAAAAAGCAGCTCATCCAAATGCTCGTTTCACTGTTTCAGCTGGTCAGTGTCCTTCTATTGATGCTGACTGGGAAAATCCAGCAGGTGTTCCAATTTCTGCGTTCATCTTCGGTGGTCGTCGTGCAGACACAGTGCCTCTAATTTCAGAAGCATTTGACTGGGTTGACGGTGTTTACAAAGCTGCAACTATGGGCTCTGAAACAACTGCTGCTGCTGTTGGTAAACAAGGTATCGTTCGTCGTGACCCATTCGCAATGCTTCCATTTGCGGGTTACAACATGGCTGACTACTTCTCTCACTGGTTAGAACTTGGTGAAGAAGTTGCTGCTAAAGCTAAAGCTGCTGGCAATAAACTTCCTGGTATCTACAACGTGAACTGGTTCCGTCGTGATGCTGAAGGTAACTTTGTATGGCCTGGTTTCGGTCAAAACATGCGTGTTCTTGAGTGGATCATTGACCGTTGTGAAGGTCGTGCAGACGCTGTTGAAACACCTATCGGCCTTGTTCCAACATACGAACAATTGAACTGGACTGGTTCAGACTTCACTAAAGAGCAATTCGAGCTTGTAACTTCTCAAGATAAAGATCAATGGATCAAAGAACTTGAAAGCCACACTGAATTGTTCAACAAACTTGGTGATCGCTTACCAAAAGCACTTAAAGTACGTCAAGACGAACTTTTAGAAGCTGTAAAAAAATCTGCTTAATTGGCCTTTAATTTCCCTCCTTTAAAAGAGGGATTAAGAAAGATTTAAAAGACCGCCTTGCGCGGTCTTTTTTATATCAACTAAGCCACATCTTGAGCTTTTTGCTTTATACGTATTGCCATTAAGTACTCGTCCAAAACATCAACTTCAGATGCACTGAATTGCAAATATAACTTTGTGCGTCTTTGCAAAATATCTTCAGAGCTTCTCGCCCACTCATGCTCAACCAAATAATCTACTTCTTGAGCATACAAGCCATGCCCGAAGTTTTGCCCAAGCTCATCAATCGAAGTTAAATGATTCAGCAAAATCCAGACACGTGTTCCATAAGCATGCGCCCAACGACTGGCTAGACTGATCGAAACCCCTCGCACTTTTTGTTGGATTTCAGCTATCAACTGCTCGATTGATTCTAAATTTTCCGCACCAGGCAATGCTGTATCAGCAGTCCAAGGTTTGGATCGATGATGAAAAACAGTTTTAAGCTGATCTAATGCCGCTTCTGCTAGTTTTCGGTAAGTGGTAAGTTTGCCACCAAAGATTGAAAGTAATGCAGCCCCTTCTACATCGGTCAGTGCCAAAGTATAATCTCGCGTGACTGCGGCTGGATTATCTGACTCATCATCACACAGCGGACGCACACCTGAATAAGTTGAAATGATGTCCGTTTGCGTCAATTGAGTTTTAAAGTGATCATTTGACACATCAAGCAAGTAATCGATTTCTTCTTGGCTTATCTTTACTCGATTTGGGTCTGCATGATATTCACGATCTGTCGTACCGATCAGAGTAAATTGTTCTAAATATGGGATCGCAAAAACAATGCGATGATCATCATTTTGCATAATAAAAGCTTTATCACCGTCAAAGAGCTTTGGCACAATAATATGGCTACCTTGTATCAGCCGTATACTATAAGGTGACTCTTGCTTTAACCCCTGTTTTATAAAGTCAGCAACCCAAGGACCTGCCGCATTCACCAATACTTTAGCCTGCACATTTTGCAAACCCTTAGCATTTTTTAAACACACTCGCCAAATGCCACCTTTACTATATGCATTTAAACATTCTGTTCGAGTCAGAATCTGTGCACCATGTTCCCGTGCTTGTATCGCATTAAGTACAACCAAGCGTGCGTCATCCACTGCACAATCGGAATATTCGAACCCTCGGGTAAATTTGGATGCTAAAGGACTAGCTTCCACATCAAATTCAATACCATTTGAGCCTGAAAGCTGTTCTCGCTTACCCAAATAATCATAAAAGAATAATCCAGTCCGAATCAGCCAAGCCGGACGTAAGTGCGGTTCATGTGGCATGATAAAACGCATCGGTCGAATAATATGAGGGGCTTTTTTAAGCAGAACTTCGCGTTCTGCCAGTGCTTCACGTACCAAACGAAATTCTTTATGTTCCAAATAGCGCAGACCACCATGAATTAATTTGCTACTTGCAGATGAAGTGTGGCTCGCGAGATCGTCTTTTTCACAGAGCAAAACACTTAAACCCCGCCCCGCTGCATCACAGGCAATACCAACACCATTTATTCCACCACCAATGACCACCATGTCATATATTGATTGTTGTTGTGTATTCATCGCTCCCTCCCGCTATGTCTTTTTATTCAACAATGCTTCGTTTTCTTTGCTTTATTATTTTTCTCATTGATCATGCTTTTTTGATCAAGTACCTATTTTGATCAAGATATCTGTACGCTGAGTTTTTGTATTCCTCATTAAATGAGAAGTTATATTTTAAATGTACGTTTAAAAGCCTGCTGGCTCAAGTATGAAATCAATCATTTTAAGGCCCAAACCATTATTCAAAGCAAAATTCATGACAAGTTGTTGATTTGTATTTTTTTTCAACCTAATCTTTTTTAAAATTTTATTTCAAGCTTTTATATATTGCATGTTCAGCTGCAGAAGCCTTCAGTTTTGATGTACCCCGTTTATGCACTTACAGATACCATCTTTGGTGGTACTGCAGAATTTTTTGCCCTAAGTTTCAAAGAAGCTGGCTATGAGACATGGTTCTTCATCTATGTAACCATCATGATTTTTATTTCATTATTGGTCTACGTCTTTATGAAAGACACCAAACACCATTCCAAAATTCAGGAGCATTGATCAGGTTCATTTGATGATGACTTATTGATCAAGCTGATCAAAAACAGCATGTTTTTCCAATCAAAGCCTCAATCGATGAGGCTTTGTTGTTTTCATTTAGTCGTGAAAAATCTATCTGATCAAAAAAATCGCATTTTATAGACTAAAGTCGCATGATTTTCTGCGACAACAGGAGTATAAATTAAATAAATATAGTTCCATCTCCCATTTCGACAAAATATATTGATTTAAACTTTTCCCAAAGAGTTTAAATGGATATGTTTTGCATTCATTCCTTGGAGAATGATGTGTCAAACTCATCTGAGCCAGTTGTTCCTGAACAATTGGATAGAAAAACTCGTGTCAAATCTATCCTCGGCGGATCTGCCGGCAACCTCGTTGAATGGTACGACTGGTATGTCTACGCTGCCTTTACCCTTTACTTTGCACCGCAATTTTTCCCTGACGGTGACAATACTGTAAAACTCTTACAAGCAGCTGCAGTCTTTGCACTCGGTTTCTTAATGCGTCCAATCGGCGCATGGGTCATGGGTATTTATGCGGACCGTAAAGGTCGTAAAGCAGGTTTAACGCTGTCTGTATCGTTGATGTGTGTCGGCTCACTGATGATCGCATGTGCACCAACCTATGATTCTGTAGGCATGCTCGCACCCGCTATTCTACTTTTAGCGCGTTTACTCCAAGGCTTAAGTGTTGGTGGTGAATATGGTTCTAGTGCCACCTATTTGACTGAAATGGCAGGTAAAAACCATCGTGGCTTCTTCTCAAGTTTCCAATATGTCACACTGATTTCAGGTCAGCTATTGGCACTTTGCGTTTTAATTATCTTACAACGCAATTTCTCAGAACAAGCTTTAACTGAATGGGGCTGGCGTGTTCCGTTCTTCATCGGTGCATTACTCGCTATTGTGGTGTTCTGGATTCGTCGCGGTTTAGTTGAAACTCAATCCTCTAAAGAAGCTCAAGAACAAGCTAAAAATGGTGGTCCAAAATCAGGTGCTTTAGCGTTATTTACCAAATACCCTAAACAAGCCTTCACTGTGATCATGTTGACTGCCGGTGGTACTTTAGCGTTCAACACTTTTACCACATATTTACAAAAATATTTGGTCAACACGTCTGGCTTTGAAAAAACCACAGCAACTGAAATTACCACTGCTGCAATTTTCATCTTCATGCTTTTACAACCTGCTGTCGGTGCGCTTTCAGACAAAATTGGTCGTAAGCCAATTATGATCGCCTTTGGTGTGCTTGGTGTGCTGTTTACCATTCCTATTTTCAATGGTATCGGTTCAACTACCAGCCCAACCACAGCATTTATGCTTTGCATGAGCGGTATGGTGATTGTCACTGGTTATACTGCGATTAATGCCGTAGTAAAAGCAGAGTTGTTCCCTGCACACATCCGTGCCCTAGGTGTTGCATTGCCTTATGCCATTGCAAATACACTCTTTGGTGGTACAGCAGAACTTGTGGCTTTGAGCTTCAAAAATGCAGGCCATGAAAACTACTTCTTCTACTACATTACGTTCATGATTGGTTTATCTTTGATCACGTATGTCTTCATGAAAGATACGAAAAAACATAGCATGATCACTGACGATTAAGTCGCTCAGCCCTGCTATTCCACTTAAGCTCATCAAAGCCTATTTTGATGAGCTTTTTTTATCTCCATTTCCATCTACTCATCGTTTCGGCTGCATCAAAGATTTAATCAAACTTCTTTGGCTTTCTTTGTTTTCGCCATCGAGTCGACAGACGGACTATGGCATACTGAGCATACAAATAAAGACGGCGAATGAATGATGAAAAATATTTACAAAGTTTTAAGTTTGAGTATTGTTGCAATGTCGATGGCTGCTTGCCAAAGCACTCCACGTGCTTTTAATGGTCAAACGGGCTTTCAAATAGAGTCCAAATCTGCAGATAGCGCAACACTTGCATATACTTTAGCGGGTCGCCAAAACCAACAACTGGATGCCAATAAATTACAACGTGCTTGCCAAAAAGTATTAAATACGCAAAAGACCTATAAATTACAAATCTTAAGCGTGAACGAAATTGCAAATCCTGCTTTGGAAAATACCCAGTACGGCCGTCAAATTGGTAATACACGTGCGAACTTCGGTCTATCAAATACTCCTGATCTACGTAACTCTGAAAACTTAGGCGCGCGTGATGCACTCGATGCTCGCCCTGCAACCTTACGTGTGGTTCGCTATACCTGTTCTTAATCAAATTTGCTGTTCAAAAGATAAAAATAAGACGCTTAAAGCGTCTTATTTTTTATGGGTTTAATATTTATAGGGTTTTATAAAAACTCACATTACGAAACTCAGGTGATTCATCCAAATCAGGCCATGTTGTCGCGCTTCGTTCATCGAGTTTTTCATATTTAGGATGACTAAAGTTTTTCACACGACTGTCTGCCACCCACACTTCAGGAGCAAACTTTAAAAACTCATCCAAAAAGAAACGATTGCATTGGTCATACAGCACATCGGCAGCCAATAAAATATCGACTTGCTCCGCTTTATACAGATCATCTAAATATTCGAGTTCAACATTGTTTAGCTCTGCATTGGCACGGCATGCATCTAGGCTCACTTGGTCGATGTCACAGCAGATCACGCGTTTCGCCCCTGCCATTTTTGCTGCAATCGCCACCACACCTGAACCTGCACCAAAGTCCAATACCACTTTATCTTTGACATGATGCGGCTCAGCCAATAACCACTGCGCCATAGCAAGTCCTGAAGCCCAACAAAAGATCCAATACGGCGTGTCATTCCATATACGGCGAATGACTTCATCATCCAATTTATCGGTTGGAAATACCGGTGGAATCAACCATAGAGAAATCGGGGTTTCAGGCAACTGTTGTGCATGTAATTCACAATGCGGAATGACTTCATGAAGTGCTTTAAGTAAATGTTCAGGGGCTTTAGGAAATTGGAAAGTACAGCTCATATTAAGCCTTGGGGATGATTTTATTTGAATTTATAAACGTATCAGATACGCGACATCGTCATCTGCTGCTGTGCGAGACAGACCTCAATCGAATGAACACTTTTTCTGCGACACCATTAATCAAAAAACTGATTATGTCGAGTTCAGCAGATGACAAATGGTTTTGGTTACTTTTGCCGAAACAAAAGTAACATACGGTCTTCTTACATTTAAAAGTCATAACGGTAAGACTCCGTTGTGACATAAATATCTTTTAATTAAAAGATTAACCCAACGCTTTTTCAGCAGCTTCAACAGTTTGACGAATCAACGTTGTAATGGTCATTGGACCTACACCACCCGGAACAGGTGTATAAGCAGAAGCAACGTCTTCAATACCCACCAATTGGATATCACCTACACCGCCGCCATCACGTGGATGGAAGCCAGCGTCAACAACCACTGCACCCGGTTTGATCCAATCTTTTTGAATTAATTCAGCTTTACCTACCGCACCCACAATAATGTCAGCTTGCTTAACAAAGTCAGCTAAGTTTTGAGTACGTGAGTGGCAAGTGGTCACTGTTGCATTCGCTTCAAGTAGCATCGCAGACATTGGTTTACCCAAAATTGCAGAACGACCCACAACAACCGCGTGTTTCCCTGCGATTTCAATGTTGTTTTCTTTTAGAATGGTCATGATACCTGCAGGAGTCGCAGAACCATACGCAGCTTCACCCATCGCCATACGACCAAAACCTAAGCAAGTCACGCCATCTACGTCTTTTTCAAGAGAGATCGCATCGAAACATGCACGCTCATCAATTTGAGCAGGTACTGGGTGTTGTAACAAAATACCGTGAACATCTGGATTTGCATTCAATTTTTCAATTTCAGCAAGCAATTGCTCAGTTGTGGTTTCTTTAGGAAGCTCAACTTTTAATGAATCCATACCAACTCGGCGGCAAGCATTCCCTTTCATTCGTACATAAGTTGCAGATGCACCATCGTCACCTACCAAAATAGTCGCAAGAATTGGGGTACGACCAGTTTTCTCTTTTAGCGCTTCTACGCGAGTCAACAAGTCAGCTTCAATTTTCTTCGCCAATGCACGACCATCTAAAACTAATGCCACGGCACTTCTCCAAGTGATGATATGAATCAATTTTGCACATAATACATGATTATTTTAAATTTTTTACCTTGTATGCTGCTTTTATGCTCATACAGATGAATCTGCTATTGTTTTTTTTTCAGAGCTTGCTAATATACGCATCAACAAGACATGGCGGGGTGGCAGAGTGGTCATGCAGCGGACTGCAACTCCGTGTACGCCGGTTCGATTCCGACCTCCGCCTCCAATCTTGTTAAGCCCGAGTGGTGAAATCGGTAGACACAGGGGATTTAAAATCCCCCGCCCACAAAGCGTGCCAGTTCGAGTCTGGCCTCGGGCACCATTCTTCTACTACTGAAGATGGTGTAATAAAGAACCCAGCGATAAGCTGGTTTTTTTATGCCTAAAATTTAGCAACAGATGTTACGCACGTAAAAGTAATTTCACATTATTTACCGATATTTAAATCTACTCGACAGAGTCTTACATCTAGGGATTGAATAAAGGGATTAGCCTTCGGCTGGAGGTACTTTCGTTTCGGCAAAAGTACCCAAAACCATTGTCATCCGCAAAACTCGTTCACTAGCGTCTACTTATTCAAAGTATTGCAAAAACATTTTTGATTAAAAACAACCCTGTCTCATACACTTGCGGATGACCTTACCGCGTATCATTCTTTTATTTGAATCAAATTGTGCTTTTGATGTTACTGCGTCAAATCAGATAGGAATACAATAAAAAAGAGGGACATTGCCCTCTTTAATTATTTTAAAACACCCTGCAAATACATCGCGTTTTAAAAATAATCCTTTAGATCACTTCAACCACAATCTTACCCACATGCTCGCCTGTATCCATGGCTGCATGTGCTTCTTGAATTTGGTCAAACTTAAATGTTTTGTAAATCATTGGCAGGCATTCACCTTTAGACCATAACGGAACAACATTTTCCTGAATGCCTTTGGCAATCTCTGCTTTTTCTGCAGTATTACGCGCACGCATGGTTGAGCCTGTAATGGTCAAACGCTTCATCATGATTTGACCCAGTTTCACCTCTTTGGCCTTTGCACCACCTAAAAATGCGATATAGACCAAACGACCATCACGACGTAATAGATTGAGGTTCTGCGCCAAATACGGTGCGCCAACAATATCTAAAATGACATCTACACCTTGCTCATTGGTCGCTTCATTAATCACTTGCTCAAAGTCTTGAGTCTTGTAGTTAATCGCATGCGTGATATCAGAGATCGCTGCCACTTTTTCATCTGAACCGACTGTTGCAAAGGTTTTCATGCCCAACGCATTACACAGCATGATTGCCGTAGTTCCAATACCACTGGTTCCACCATGAATCAGCACCGTTTCACCTGCTTTGGCTTTGCCCATTTGGAATACATTCGCCCAAACGGTAAAGAATGTTTCAGGAATCGCTGCAGCTTGAGTAAAGCTGACGCCTTCAGGAATCGCAATGGTTTGGCTTTCAGGCACCACGCAATATTCTGCATAACCGCCACCATTGGTTAAACCGCAAACCTTATCGCCCACCTTAAACAAAGTAACATCCGCACCGACAGCAACTACTTCGCCTGCAACCTCTAAACCCGGTACTGGCGTTACGCCTTTCGGCATTGGGTATAAACCTTGACGCTGCAAGATGTCTGGACGGTTGATGCCAAAGGCATGCACTTTTACCAACACTTCATCTGCTTTCGCTTCTGGGATGGCAACGCTTTCATAGGCCAGTTTATCGACACCACCCGGTTCAGTAATAATGACCTGCTGCATGCTTTGCTGTGACATTGTTTTTCCTTTTCAATTATTGACTATTCATCTATCTCTGCACTATTTGAACATAGAAATGCCGCAGAATGAATAAACATGGACTTATGTATAATCTGTACTGTATTTCGTAAATGAATAATAGGGCAAGCATGTCTCAGATCTTTGAATACAATGAAGATAACGCCAGCGACTATGAATGGTTTGATGGTTTTGCCGTGATTCGTTTCTATGCAGACTGGTGCGCGCCCTGTGTACAGAACTTCCCAGTATTTGAGCAGTGCGCAAGTCAAATGTCAGCGCAGCATACACGGCTTAAATTTGGCAAAGTGAATATTGATTCCTCACCGATACTGACATTGCGTTATAACGTTTATGGACTACCCTCTACCTTGCTGTTTTATCGCGGGAAAGTGATTCAACGTATTGCAGGTGTCAAATCACTGACTGAATTAACAGCCATCATTCAAGATGCGATGCAGTCACACTCAACTCATGACTAAATAGATGTACCTTTTATTTGGATGCAGGCTCATTTGGTAGGCGTACAAACTTCATTAGCGTATTACGCACCAATGGCAACACGATCAAAATGAGCGGAAAGGCCATCATCCACGACATGCTCCATGCGCGCAGCCAAATGCCAAGAAAGCCTTCAACTAAGCCTTTATTCATCAGCATGTTAAAGCAAGAAATTGAGCCACTCATAATACCGGACAGAATTAGGGGCATCAGCCAAGTCATGTGTTTGGGATGAAATTTTGGGAGTTGATTCATCTGTAAATACCTATTATTCGTCTTGGGCTGCGTTCTGGGCTTTTACGGTTTGTTTCAGTGTTTTCATAAACTGACCAAAATGCGGCATGAAATCTTTAAATAAAGGAAGGTCTTTATTTTCCAGCAAGGTTTCACCAAACAGTTTCAGCCCCACGGCAAAGGCTTTGGTTTTTTCATCATCTAATAACTGCGCTTTAGTCAAATGCTCTAGCACCTTAAACATGTCATCATGGTTGTAAGCATTAAACTGCAAAGCTTCGGTATAGGTCGATGGATTGCCCTGTGCATCGGCAATGTGTTTGAGCGTGATTTCATATTGATGCTGCTTCATTGTGTTACCTCCATACGGCTGATTTCGACGGCCGCCTGATCGATTTTTTCTGCAATGGCATAGACCTGTTCAGGTGTCAGTTCACAGTGCTGAATTTTGATACGCAATGATGCTTTTAGGTTTTCCATCGCACGTTTGATATCAACGTATTGTTCGTTGTTATGAATCTGCTTACGGGTATCAAAACGACACAGAATTTTCTCTACTGTGGCCTTTTCTGCACCTAAGTGCTGTAGGCCTAACTGCGTAACGTTGTATTGTTTACGGTCTTCTGCATTCAGTTCTGCATGGATGTATTGCTGTTCTTCGAGGTAATTCAGCGTTGGGTAAATTGTACCTGTGCTTGGACTGTAACCGCCGCCGACGATTGCGCCGACATCTTTGATAATGTCATAGCTGAACTTAGGCGCTTGGGATATGAGATGCAGCACCAATAGTTTCATGTGCCCTGCTTCAAACAGGCGTTTGCGGGTTTTGACTGGACTATCGCTACTGTCGAGAAGGTCTGAATTTGACATCGCAAAGATACACCTTAAGATTATTTAAGATATATCTTAACATAAATTTATTATTTGTCATGTTTTATTTAAGATATTAAAAAAAGCCACTGTGAAATGGCTTATATATAATTTTGGTTTCATTACCTTATCAGCTACATACGCTATCTACATACGCTTCCCCCATAGTCCCGGGTATAGCATCTTGCATCTGAACATATGAATTAGTATTGCTATAATTTGGAATTACCTTACCAGTCTTTTTATAGCCTACTATAGATTTTAAACCAAGAGTGTTAGCTGAACAATTTATCCACATTAATTGCATTGTATAATCTCCAACAGACAAACCATCCTGAGATATATCATTCACAACAGTTTTTCTCACCCAAACCTTTTTATTACTTGTATAAGGATATTCTGCGACTTGGCTAATCGAGTTTATATTATATTCATAAAAAAATTCACGATCAGAGTCATAACCTATTCGTTGCCATTGATCATTAGCAAAAACTAAAGAAGATGCACACATAGATATAAGTACACAAAATATTCTTAACATAAAATCCCCCAAATTAATAATACATAACGCAAAAAAGCATTTTATAGCTTAATAAATTCTTTTACCATCCGATCACTCACATCTTCAGGATAGCAAAGTGGCATATATCCACCTGCGCGATTATATGCACTGCGCTTACCACACCGACTACCATTACTTGCAGTATTGTAAGGACAAGGACAATTACCAGGATAATTCTCAATTGATTGCTGAATAATCTTCTGCTTAATTTTTTCAGTACTTTGACTATCCTGTTTTGCATCAACACTAAAAGTTAATACACATAACCCCATTAAAAATAATATTTTTTTCATAAACACCCCTCTATAAGAGCATTTTATAGAGAAAATATTTATGTGAACCATCACACATAATCCAAGTGTTTTATTTATCAGCAATTATATTCAAGACAATAAAAAACCCGCTTCTCAGCGGGTCTTTTTTAAATCAATTCAATCTATTACAGACGAACCAATTCCACAATTTTCTCAGCAACTTCTTCAGCAGTCTCCACTGTATAAGTCACATCAGTACCTTCAGCACTATCAGTAATCACAACCACACCAGTTTCACGTACAAGCGCAACTTGCTCTACAGTTAAACCTGCTTTCGCAATCGCAACCACACCTTGTTGAATCAACAAGCTTTCAATCGCTTGCGCATTTTCAAGGGCTTTAGCAGTTACAGTTACCGCAGCAGGTTTTTGACCTAAACGTGCAGCACGCGCTTCAGCAGTAACAGGCTCGTTGTGTGCAGTCCATTCCACTGCAGACTCAACCATACCCGCACCAACAGTCACGTTGCTTAAACGGTCAATAAATATAAATGAACCTGTGTAACGGCTGTCTTTATAACGGTCAAATACCACTGGCGCATCAAACTCAATCGTTACATCTGCAATCGCATTCAGTTCAAGCTGTTCAACTTCCGTTTTTTCCAATGTGTTTACATTGGTACGGTAGTTAATTTTCGCAACTTTCGCAGGAATAGTTTGTGTACCAAACTTCACATTATACGGTTTGCCAACTACTAAAGGCGCATCCGTCATCCATACCACAGAGGCACGTGCAGAACGTGAAATTAGAGGCTGTTCGCCCGCTTTTACCAACACGTTACCGCGTGAAATATCAATTTCATCATTCAGTGTTAAAGTCACCGCTTGACCTGCAACAGCATGGTCTAAGTTACCGTCAAAAGTTACAATTTCTTTAACCGTAGACGACTTACCAGATGGTAATGCAGTAATGGTATCGCCAACTTTCACTTCACCAAGTGCAATCGTACCGCAGAAGCCACGGAAATCGAGGTTCGGACGGTTGACATATTGAACTGGGAAACGGAATTCGTGCTTGCTCGTATCATGCGAAATTTCAACAGTTTCCAAAGTCTCCATTAAAGTCTGACCTTGGTACCACGGCGTATTTGGCGATTTGTTTACAACGTTATCACCATTCAACGCAGAAATAGGCGTGAAGATAATGTTCGCAGGTTTACGGTCGCCCAATTGGTTTACGAACTCGTTGTACTCTGCTTGAATTTCATTGAAGCGCGCTTCAGAGAATTCAACCAAGTCCATCTTGTTCACAGCAACCACAATATTACGAATACCCAAAAGACTCGCAATAAATGAGTGACGACGAGTTTGCGTTTGAACGCCATAACGCGCATCAATCAAGATGATCGCTAAATCGGCAGTCGACGCACCAGTTGCCATGTTACGTGTGTACTGCTCATGCCCCGGGGTGTCAGCAATAATGAACTTACGTTTTTCAGTAGAGAAATAACGGTAAGCCACGTCAATGGTAATACCTTGTTCACGCTCTGCTTGTAGACCATCGACAAGTAAAGCCAAGTCAGGCGCATCACCCGTTGTACCTACTTTTTTAGAGTCACGAGTCACAGCTTGTAATTGATCTTCATAAATCAATTTTGAATCGTAAAGCAAACGACCAATTAAAGTCGATTTACCATCATCCACGTTACCGCAAGTGAGGAAACGTAGAAGGTCTTTATTTTCGTGTTGTTTTAAATACGCCAAGATGTCTTGGCTAATTAAATCTGATTGATGAGACATTGCTCAAAGCTCCACATATTCTTTTGAAATCGGTTTCTGAATCTTTTTAATCCCTCTAAATCTCCCTTTAAGAAAGGGAGACTTGGCTCCGTTCTTTCTCGGGAGTTCCCCCTCTTTCGTAAAGAGGGTGAGCAGCACTGCTGCGCAAGGGAGATTATGAGATTCTTAGAAGTAACCTTCCTGCTTTTTCTTTTCCATCGAACCTGCTTCGTCATGGTCGATCATACGACCTTGACGTTCAGATGTGGTGGCTAAAAGCATCTCTTGGATAATTTCCGGTAAAGTTGTTGCAGTTGATTCAACCGCACCTGTAAGTGGGTAACAACCTAAAGTACGGAAACGCACCGATTTCATTTGTGGCACTTCACCTTCGTTTAAACGCATACGCTCATCATCAACCATGATCAGTGTACCGTTACGCTCAACCACTGGACGTTCAGCAGCCAAGTACAAAGGAACCAATTTAATATTTTCGAGGTAGATGTATTGCCAAATATCCAACTCAGTCCAGTTAGACAATGGGAACACACGAATACTTTCGCCTTTGTTCACTTTACCATTGTAAAGATTCCAAAGTTCAGGACGTTGGTTTTTAGGGTCCCAACGGTGTTTAGTATCACGGAATGAGTAAACACGCTCTTTGGCACGAGATTTCTCTTCGTCACGGCGCGCACCACCGAAAGCCGCATCAAACTGATATTTATCAAGTGCTTGTTTTAAGCCTTGAGTTTTCATAATGTCAGTATATTTTGAGCTACCGTAATCGAACGGATTCACGCCTGCGTCTTTACCTTCTTTGTTTTGATGCACGATCAAATCAAAGCCATGCTCTTTTGCCATGTTGTCACGGAAAGTAATCATGTCTTTAAATTTCCAACCCGTGTCTACATGCAGTAGTGGGAATGGAAGTTTGGCAGGATAGAATGCTTTTAAAGCAAGATGCAGCATGACCGCTGAATCTTTACCGATTGAATACAGCATGACTGGGTTTTCGAACTCAGCAGCAACTTCACGGATGATATGAATACTCTCAGCTTCAAGCTGTTTAAGATGAGTAAGTCTTTCCTCATTTAATGACATGGACAACACCAGCTTAGAATATGTGTACTTATTACACTTTTAAAGATATATATACATTATAGTGATTAAGCTTTCATAACGATTGCTTGTTTTGTGATATTGATATTCTTATTCGTCATATACAAATTGTCTGATACTGCTTATCAATTTTAATTAATTTAATACAATAGACTTATCAATTTCATTATTATTCTAGTCCGAGATCCTTAAGTTTACGCAATTTTTTATCAATTAACTAATCGCTAAATCCTCTAAACAATCAGTATTCAAACTCGCTCAAACTACCTAAAGTAGCTATATCGCTCTCCAATAGTTATTGATATGCCATATAGTCACTATACGCTTGAAACCTTAAAGTCGCTGATTGAAGCCGCAGGTCTTGCTGGCTATATTTATCAGCATTCTTCACACATCCTCGTGCTCCAAGAAGCCTTAAATGATGACGGCAGCCCGCTGAATAACTTTATCCAACATGAGCTGAGTGCAGACCAAATTGGCCTTCAGTTCGGCCTACGACTTTTGGACAATAAACTCGAATTTTTGATTGGGGTGACTCACAGCAACCAAGATCGCGGCTACGAAATTGGCGCTGGCAATTTAAAGGCCGATCAACGCGCATTTAATCTGCTCTATGCTTTTTATAATTTTCCCAAAGCATTTCACTTAATCCATTTCCCGCTCGCAGCCAATAGCACCCAGTTAGAAGAAGAGATCGAAAAGCAATTGTTTCAACTTGAAAGCATGGGCTTTTTAGACACTGCGATTAAAACCAATCCGATGGGCGAACAAGTGAAGTGGATGAAAACCTTTATTGTTCAAGCGGCTTTAGATATGAAAGTACGCATTCAAACTTCATTGTTATAAAAACGGTTAAAGCCACCTAAAAATAGCTCTATTGAACACCAGTTCAAATCTCCATATGACATCAAAAGTCACGGTAAAGCTCTCAGCACTGCCGTGACGCTTATAAATTTACATTTCCTAACATTGTTTTCTGTGCCTTTTAACAAGCCATTTCTCTCCCTTGAGCACGACCACTTATATATCTGCAATTAGACTGAAAATTTGATTGATCACAATGACTTAAATCTTAAATGGGTAAAGCAGAAATACTATTAACTTTAGATTTAGATAATCCTGACTTAATTGATCAACTATTTTTAAAGAAAAACTTAGTAATAGCTCACATAAAAGCCGACTTTTTGTTAATCTGATCTGTAATTTTTTTACACAATTTCGACAGATAATGTTATTTTATTTACTGAAAAAAATTCGGCCAGAATTATTTTTTTTGATTTTTTATAAGCATAAATATAGAGATAAATATAATGTGGGAATTGTTTACTCACCCGTCTAATATCGTGTTTAGCATCAGTCTCTGCTTAATGTTCTTGTTTGGACTTTTTGAGATTGTGTTAACAATTTTAGGGGGTGGTTCTCAAGGCTTCTTAGATCAATTCCTACCTGAGGATGTTGGTCATAATGCAGAGCTAGGTGTAGATGCCGATGCAGGTATCGTGACACGTGTGCTCGATTGGTTGTATTTGGGTCGTATTCCACTGTTTGTATGGCTCATCATTTTCTTATGTGTCTATAGTTTGTTGGGCTTTGCTATTCAAGCCATCGTTAACCAAATGACCAGTATGATGTTCAGTGCATGGATTATTGCACCAGCCTGTATTTTTCTGTGCATGCCCTTCGTACGTTTTAGCGCAATGCTCATTGCCCGTATTTTACCGCAAGATGAAACAACCGCCATTTATAGTGATGAATTGATCGGTAGAACGGCCACGATCATTTTGGGTGATGCACGACCACAGTCTCCTGCTCAAGCCAAAGTCAAAGATCAACACGGATTGACCCATTATATTTTGGTTGAACCTGAACAAGATGAAATTTTCAGCCAAGGTCAATCAGTGGTTTTAACCCAAAAAACAAATGTAGGCTTTCAAGCCACCATGCTCTAAATTTTGAATGAATTGATGCTCGATCAGTTCTTTTAACACCATATAAATACATTTAACGCGTCATACGTTCAGCAAATCTCGAAGTCATGATGAGTCAACAAAATACTGATTTTTAAACCAAACTTGTTAGCACTTTAGAGGGTTAACTTGAACTACAACAAAAGAGATAAACGTCCATGTTAGACATTATTCCAAGCGGTATCCTTGTTTCAGTCGGGATAATTTTTGCCGCACTTATTTTTATTGGTTTTATTATTGCTCGACTTTATCGTCGCTCAAGTAAAGAAATTTCATTTGTGCGTACAGGCTTCGGCGGTGAAAAAGTGATTTTAGGTGGCGGTGCTATTGTGCTTCCGGTGCTGCATGAAATTATCCCTGTCAATATGAACACCCTACGTCTTGAAGTTCGCCGTGCAGATGACCAAGCGCTGATTACACGTGACCGTATGCGTGTCGACGTGATGGCGGAGTTCTATGTCCGTGTGAAACCAACCGCAGATTCGATTGCTACAGCAGCACAAACGTTAGGTCAAAAGACCATGTCACCAAATGAGCTTAAAAATTTGGTCGAAGGTAAATTCGTTGACTCTCTACGTGCAGTTGCCGCAGAAATGGCGATGGAAGAATTGCATGAAAAACGTGTCGACTTCGTTCAAAAAGTTCAGCAAGTGGTGTCTGAAGATTTACATAAAAACGGTTTGGAACTTGAAACCGTTTCATTAACTGGCTTAGACCAAACAGGCTTTAAATACTTCAACCCACAAAATGCGTTCGATGCTGAAGGTTTAACTAAACTGACAGAAACCATTGAAGACCGTCGTCGTAAACGTAATGCGATTGAGCAAGATGCAGATCTTGCAATCAAGACCAAGAACTTAGAAGCAGAACAAGCACGTCTACAAATTTTGCGTGAAGAAGAATATGCAAAACTGCAACAAGAACGTGAAATTTCAGTTCGTCGTGCAGAACAGCTTGCAGAAATTGCATCACAAGAAGCTTCGAAAAAACGTGAAGCCGAAGAAGCGCGTATTGCTGCTGAACGTGAAGTTGACTTAAAGCGTATTACTGCTGCACGTGACGTTGAAAATCAAAATATTCAAAAGTCACAAATTATTCAGCAAGCCCAAGTGGAACAAAAGAAAACCATTGAGTTGGCTGAGCAAGACCGTGCCATTGCTATTGCAGAAAAATCTCGTGCTGAATCTGAAGCTAAAGCGCATGCCGATCAAGCCCGTGCTCAAGCGGTAAAAGCCGAAGAAGAAGTCATTACCGTTCGTCAAATCCAACAAGCTGAACGTCAAAAAGCTGTTGAATTGGTCTCTGCGAAAGAAAAAGCGGAGAAAGATGCGATTGCCATTACTGTCGCGGCAGAAGCAGGTAAACAAGCAGCAGCAGATGATGCAGAAGCTATCCGTATTGCAGCTGAAGCCGAAGCTGAAAAAGTTCGCTTAAAAGCCAAAGGTGAAGCTGACGCAAAAGTTCTCTTGGCTCAGGCGATGGAAAAACAATACCAAGTTGATGCTGAAGGTACACGTGCAGTGAACGAAGCAAACAACGTATTGTCATCTGAACAGGTTGAAATGCAAATTCGTTTAGCGATGCTGAAATACTTACCTGAAATCATTCGCGAAAGTGTTAAACCAATGGAAAACATTGATGACATTAAGATTTTGCAAGTGAATGGCCTAAATGGTGGTCATGCAGGTTCTTGCCAAGGTGATGCTCACCACGAAGGCAGCGGTAATGTTGCCTTGTCAGACCAAGTGGTGAATAGTGCCCTACGCTACCGCAGCCAGGCCCCACTGATTGATAGCTTGATGAGTGAGCTTGGTATCCAAGGTGGCGATATTAACGGTTTAACTCAGAGCTTAAAAACCAGCAAAAACTAAGTTTTTGATTGAGATAGGGCTCCATCAAATCTCTTTATTCAGAAGTGATTGCTTGAGCAACACATTCTAAATGAATTAAAAAAGCAGTGTCCGCACTGCTTTTTTTATGGCTTAGATACTTGTACTTATGGGCATACAATCTCCCAAAGAAATGAACAACATTTTCTGTCTTATCAGAGCGCTTTTAATGGTTTCTGACATTTATATTTCGCATCACAGCCTGATGTTAAATCAATGAACAAATGGCGTATTTCATAAAAATACTCATTTAGAAGCTATAGAGCAAACAGCATAAAATTATGAAACAAAATATTTAAAATCAATTAATTGATATATCCTTCTCATCTTACAGAATAAGATATTTACTTCTATATATTCAGCTCGATAACATTTTGTTCTATCTATTGTTTTTATAAAACTTGGAAATTGCTTATTAAATTGAAAATAGGGCCTAACAAGGTTTTTGCACTTCAAACCATCAACTAAAAAATAATAGCTGACTATAGATGTATATGCTCATGTAGATTTTCTTAAAAAAATTTCATCACTGAGATAGCAAATTTCACCAATTTTAAAGCTCCCCCTTCTCATATTCCTGATCTACCATCCTTTGTATAAGGCTTGAGAAAATTACAAATAAAATAATTTCTATTGAAAATATTAAGCTTCATCCAAGTAAAAAAGCTCTTTGATGATAAAGATCCATTAAAAATCTCAATTAAATTAGTTATTTTCCCTAAAATCAATATACTGCACGCTATACGAAATTATTTTTAAAAATCATAAACCTATGACCATCCCCGCAATCATCACATATTCGGATTATTATGTGTTCTTTACATTTCATAGTTATTGAACAACCAATATTCCATCCGTTTATGCAGCGTCACTGCACCCCAAAGCAGAACACATAGCCATGCCCTTATGGCTTTTGCATAGCGGCTGAAATACGCTTTTTTTTGCGTAAAAAAAAAGAGAATCCGAAGATTCTCTTTTGATGTTTAAGTATGGCGATTAAACCAAACCTTTGCCTTTCAGCACTTCGTACATGGTCGAACCTAATTCAGCAGGACTACGGGTATAAGCCATACCCGCTTTTTCAAAGGCAGCGAATTTCTCTTCAGCTGTGCCTTTACCGCCCGAAATGATTGCCCCTGCATGCCCCATACGTTTACCTTTAGGTGCAGTTACACCCGCGATATAACCAACAACAGGCTTTGTAACATTCGACTGGATATATTCAGCTGCTTCTTCTTCTGCTGTACCACCAATCTCACCAATCATGATGATCGCTTCAGTTTGCGGGTCGTCTTGGAACAGCTTTAAGCAATCAATTTGGTTCATACCCGGAATAGGGTCACCACCGATCCCAATACAGGTAGACTGACCTAGTCCCAGCTTGGTGGTTTGCGCTACAGCTTCATAGGTTAACGTCCCTGAACGCGAGATAATGCCGATTTTACCTGGTTGATGAATATGCCCCGGCATAATACCGATCTTACATTCACCTGGGGTAATAATCCCTGGACAGTTCGGACCAATTAGACGTGCATTATTACCATAGGTTTCTAGGTAACGTTTAGCTTTTAGCATATCGAGTGTAGGCACACCTTCCGTAATCACAACGATCAGCTCAACACCTGAATCAATCGATTCAATAATTGAATCTAGGACAAATGGTGCCGGTACATAAATCGAGGTTGCCGTTGCACCCGTTTCACGTACCGCTTCTTTCATGGTATTGAATACGGGCAGATTCAAATGTTGTGTACCGCCTTTACCCGGCGTCACACCACCGACCACTTTTGTGCCGTAAGCAATAGATTGTTCTGAATGAAATGTGCCGTTTTTACCGGTAAAACCTTGTACCAATACTTTAGTGTCTTTATTAACTAATACGCTCATGATCTCTACTCCCTTAGCCTTTTACCGCAGCAACAATTTTTTCTGCAGCATCAGCCAAGCCATTTGCAGAAATCAATTTCAAACCTGATTCATCAAGTAATTTTGCACCCAACTCTGCATTGTTCCCTTCTAAACGAACAACCACAGGTACAGTCACATTTACTTCTTGAACCGCTGCAATAATTGCTTCAGCAATCATGTCACAACGTACAATCCCACCAAAAATGTTGATTAATACACCTTGTACAGAACTATCCGCCAAAATGATTTTAAAGGCTTCAATTACGCGTTCTTTGGTCGCGCCACCGCCTACATCTAGGAAGTTTGCAGGTTGACCACCATAGAGTTTAATGATGTCCATGGTTGCCATCGCTAGGCCAGCACCATTGACCATACAACCAATATTGCCTTCTAAGGCAACATAGTTCAAATCAAACTCAGAGGCTTTCAGCTCACGCTCATTTTCTTGCGTTTTATCGCGTAGTGCTGCGATTTCTGGTAAGCGATATAAAGCATTTGAGTCGATACCAATTTTTGCATCCACACATAAAATCTCGCCATTTTCACGTACGGATAACGGGTTAATTTCAAATAAGGCAAAGTCATTTTCAATGAATGCTTGATACGCAGCAGACATGATTTTGACAAATTGATTCACTTGACCATCTTTTAGGTTTAAAGCAAATGCCACTTCACGCGCTTGAAATGGTAATAAACCTACTAGAGGATCTACTTCAACTTTAATAATTTTTTCAGGGGTTTCTTCTGCAACTTTTTCAATTTCCACACCACCTTCAGTCGATGCCATAAAGGTCACACGGCGGCTAGAACGGTCAACGACAGCACCTAGGTACAATTCACGCTCTACTGGATAAACATCTTCAGATACTAAAATACCGCTGACGGGCTGCCCTAATGCATCTGTTTGATAAGTGACTAAGCGTGAACCGACCATTTGATTCACATAATCAGTGGCTTCTTGCGCAGATTTTACCACTTTCACGCCGCCTGCTTTACCGCGGCCCCCAGCATGGACTTGCGCTTTGAGTACTGCAAATTTACCGCCCAGCTGCTCAAAAGCTTTGACTGCTTCTTCTGCAGTGGTTACAAATACGCCTTCTTGAACAGGCATACCATATTTTTTTAATAACGCTTTAGCTTGATATTCGTGTAGATTCATTGAACAACCTTTTACTCTTTTTTCGCTTTGTTATGACCCATTAAAGCCCAGACGTCCGTCAAAGCAGCTTTAACCTTTTTAAATCTTAAAATATTTCTTATCTTTATTTTTAGATGATTATTCAAATTAAAACAACCATCTGAAACAAAAAAGAGCGGCCTAAGCCGCTCTTTTTACATCTTATTTACGTTTACGCTGAATCGCGTGAATTGCACGCCCATCGACTGCAAGTGCAGCTTCGTGAACGACTTCAGAGAATGTCGGGTGACCGAAAGTCATTAACTGTAGGTCTTCAACACTTGATACGAACTCAAGTGCGATCATGCCTTGGTGTACGATGTCAGACGCAGCAGGTCCAATCACGTGCATACCGAGTAGACGATCAGTCTTCGCATCAGCAACAAACTTAACAAAGCCTGCGTTTTCACCAGCAGCCATTGCACGACCATTTGCAGCGAAACCAAATTGACCTGTTTTAACTTCGTGGCCTTTTTCTTTCGCTTGCTCTTCTGTTAAACCAACCCACGCCGCTTCTGGGTGTGTGTAAATTACAGAGATAATAGTGTCATAGTTCACTTGAGCTGCATGACCGTGGATACGCTCAACAGCCATTACGCCTTCTTCCATTGCTTTATGTGCAAGCATTGGACCACGTACCAAGTCACCAATTGCGTATACACCTTCAACTGAAGTTGCACACCAATCGTTTACTTCAACTAGACCGCGCTCAGTGAGTTTAATGCCTGAATCTTCAGCCAATAAACCTTCTGCATATGCTTTACGGCCCACACAAACGATCAATTTATCGAAAGTTTGAGTTTTGTCTTCGCCACCTTGCGTATACTTAACAGTAACTTCACGGCCATTGACTTCTGTACCAGCAACTTTAGCGCCAACACGGATATCAAGGCCTTGTTTAGTCAATACTTTTTGGTAGTCTTTTGCCAAAGCTTTATCAGCCATTGGCAAGAATGCATCCATTGCTTCAAATACAACAACTTCAGCACCTAGACGACGCCAAACAGAACCAAGCTCTAGACCAATGACACCCGCACCGATTACGCCAAGACGTTTAGGCACTTCTGGGAACTCAAGCGCACCAGTAGAGTCAACAATAATGTCTTGGTCTACAGGAGCAACAGGAATATTTACCGGCACAGAACCCGATGCAAGGATTACATATTTAGGTTCTAAAATTTGAGTTTCACCTTCGTGAGATACAAACTCAACTTTCTTACCTGCAAGTAATTTACCTGTACCTTTTAACCATTCGATACCGTTGCCTTTAAGTAGGCCATCAATACCCATCGTCAATTGGTTAACAATTTTGTCTTTACGATCAAGTAGTTTTGCAAGATCAAATTTCACTTCACCAGTCGTAATACCGTGGTCATCTAAGTGATGAACGGTATCTTCATAACGGTGAGATGAATCAAGTAATGCTTTAGATGGGATACAACCCACGTTTAAGCAAGTACCACCTAAAGATGGTTTACCTTTATGAATACGTTTTTCAATACAAGCTACTTTAAAGCCTAATTGAGCAGCGCGGATAGCAGCTTCATAACCACCAGGACCGCCACCAATAACAACTAAATCAAATTGAGACATGTGTATCTCCAAAAATGGGCTTAGAGGATCGCTCTAAGCCCATTGCATTATTCTGAAGTATTAAAGATCAAGGATTAGCTTAGCTGGCTCTTCTAACAATTCTTTGATTGTTACAAGGAAGCCTACTGCTTCTTTACCATCGATTAGACGGTGGTCATAAGAAAGCGCTAAGTACATCATTGGCAAGATTTCGACTTGACCATTTACAGCCATAGGACGTTCTTGGATTTTATGCATACCCAAAATCGCAGTTTGTGGCGTATTTAAGATCGGTGTAGAAAGCAATGAACCGAAAGTACCACCATTAGTAATAGTGAATGTACCGCCAGTCATATCTTCGATACCCAATTTACCATCACGCGCTTTACCAGCGTATGCACGGATACCGTTTTCAACTTCAGCATAGTTCATGCGGTCAGTATCACGAAGTACTGGAACCACTAGACCACGGTCGCTTGATACAGCAACACCGATGTCGTAGAAACCGTGGTAAACGATGTCATTGCCATCAATCGAAGCGTTTACAGCTGGGTAGCGTTTAAGTGCTTCAGTTGCCGCTTTAACGAAGAATGACATGAAGCCAAGACGTGCACCATGACGCTTTTCAAAAGCATCTTTGTATTGTGCACGCATTTCCATGATTGGTTTCATGTTTACTTCGTTGAACGTAGTCAACATTGCTGTTTCTTGAGTTGCAGCAAGTAGACGTTCAGCAACACGCTTACGAAGACGAGTCATAGGAACACGTTTTTCGATACGTTCACCAACAGCAACGCTTAATGGCGCAGCAGCAGGAGCAGCTGGTTTAGCTTGGTGGTTTGCAACATCTTCTTTAGTGATGCGACCGCCACGGCCAGTGCCAGCAACGTCAGCTGCAGCAATACCAGACTCAGTCAATGCTTTACGCACTGCAGGAGCTTGATCAGCAACAGGTTGAGCACGTTCAACAACAGGAGCAGCACCCGCTTGAGTTTGCGCAGCAGCTTGTTCTACTTTCTCTTCTGATTGAACAGCTTGAGTTTGAGCAGCGCCAGAAGCAGCACCTTCTTCAAAAGTCGCAATCACTTCGTTCGATAAAACTGTATCGCCTTCGTTTTTAACAATTGCAGAAATCGTACCGTCAGCAGGAGCTACAACTTCTAAAACAACTTTATCTGTTTCAATATCACAAATCACTTCGTCACGTGATACTGCTTCACCTGGTTGTTTGTGCCAAGTTGCAACTGTACCGTCAGCAACTGACTCTGGGAATACCGGTGCTTTAATTTCGGTTGCCATTATTAAGAATCTCCTGTTATTCAGCTACGATAGCTAAAGCATCATTTACGAGCTGAGCTTGTTGTTTTGCGTGCAAATATGGTGAACCACAAGCCGGTGCAGCAGAAGCTTCACGACCTGCATAACTAATACGAACTTGTTTGCCCGCTTTCATCACGTCGTCATACAGACGCGGAGCGATGAATAACCATGCACCTTGGTTCTTCGGTTCTTCTTGAGCCCAAACCAATTCTTTAACATTTGGATATTGTGCAAGAACTTCAGCAAGACGTGTTTCTGGGTACGGATACAATTGTTCAATACGAACGATTGCTGTGTTGTTCAATTCTTTTTCACGACGTTTTTCAAGTAAGTCGTAGTAAACCTTACCACCACAAAGCACTAGACGAGTTACGTCTGACTTGTTGATGTTGTCGATTTCGTCGATCACAGTTTGGAATGAACCATTTGCAAGTTCTTCTAATGTAGAAGTTGCAAGTTTGTGACGAAGAAGAGACTTCGGTGAAGTCACGATCATTGGTTTACGGATTGGACGAAGTGCTTGACGACGCATCGCATGGTAAATCTGCGCTGGTGTAGTCGGTGTGATCACTTGCATGTTTTCTTCAGCACATAGCTGTAAGAAACGCTCTAAACGAGCTGATGAATGCTCAGGACCTTGACCTTCAAAGCCATGTGGAAGAAGCATAGTCAGACCGCATACACGTTCCCACTTAGTTTCGCCAGACGCGATGAACTGATCGATTACAACCTGTGCACAGTTTGCGAAGTCACCAAATTGCGCTTCCCAAATGACAAGGCTCTTCGGAAGAGTCGTTGCATAACCGTATTCGAATGCAAGAACCGCCATTTCTGACAATAATGAGTCATAGATAGCTGTACGTGGTTGGTTTTCTTTCAAGTTACATAATGGAATGTAAGTTGAACCATCTACTTGGTTATGAAGTTTTGCATGACGGTGTGAGAATGTACCACGACCAACGTCTTCACCTGTTAAACGAACAAGGAAACCTTCATCTAGAAGAGACGCGTAAGCTAATGTTTCAGCAGCACCCCAGTTCAATGGCATTTCACCAGTCTGCATTTTCAGACGGTCATCAATCACTTTAGCAACCTGACGTTGCATCACGAAGCCTTCTGGAAGCTCGCGCATTTTCGCACCAAGCTCTTTTAGACGTTCGATTGGGAAAGTGGTATCCCATTTATCTGTGTATTCGTGGCCTAAGTAAGGTTTCCAGTCCACAAACATTTTTGTGTTTGGCTCAAGTACCAACGCATTTGCAACGTGTTTACCTGCTTCAAGGTCAGAACGATACTGTTCAACCATTGCATCAGCAGAAGCACGATCAAGAACACCTTCTTGTACAAGCTTGTCAGCATAAAGCGTACGTGTAGTCGCTTTTTTATTGATGATTTGATACATCATTGGCTGAGTTGCAGCTGGCTCGTCGGCTTCGTTATGACCACGACGACGGTAGCAGAACATATCGATTACAACGTCTTTACGGAATGTATGACGAAAATCGTGTGCCAATTGAGAAACAAATAATACAGATTCAGGATCATCACCGTTCACATGGAAGATCGGTGCTTGGATCATTTTCGCGATGTCAGTACAGTATTCTGTAGAACGCGCATCACGTGGGTCAGACGTTGTGAAACCAACTTGGTTGTTCACGACGATATGAACTGTACCACCCACGGTATAACCGCGAGTTTGTGACATTTGGAAGGTTTCTTGGTTTACACCTTGACCTGCAAATGCAGCATCACCGTGAACGATGATTGGTAATACATCATCACCACCGATATCTTTACGACGTACTTGACGTGCGCGTACAGAACCTTCAACTACAGGTCCAACGATTTCTAAGTGTGATGGGTTAAACGCTAATGCCAAGTGAACTTCGCCACCCGGAGTCATAACGTTTGAAGAGAAACCTTGGTGGTATTTAACGTCACCAGAGCCTTTTTTATGAAGTGCTTTACCTTCGAACTCACCAAATAGGTCAGCTGGGTTTTTACCCATGATGTTTACAAGAAGGTTTAAACGGCCACGGTGAGGCATACCGATAACCACTTCTTTACAACCTACTGAACCCGCGCGTTGAATAAGTTCATTCACCATAGGAATGAAAGATTCACCACCTTCAACACCGAAACGTTTCGCACCAACGAATTTGTTACCAAGGTATTTTTCTAGGCCTTCAGCTGCAGTTAGACGTTCAAGGACGTGTTTCTTTTGGTCTGCAGTGTAGCCGAATTGACCACGAGTACCTTCAAGGCGTTGTTGAATCCAACGTTTTTCTTTGGTATCAACAATGTGCATGTATTCAACACCAATCGAAGCAGTATAAGTTGCTTCCATTGCTTGAACCATTTCACCAAGAGTTGCTTCAGATTTACCGATTGCAAGGTTACCTGTATTAAATACAGTGTCTAAGTCAGACTGAGTTAAACCGTGCGCAGCAAGATCTAGATCAGGTACGATTTCACGTTTTGCAAGACCTAGTGGATCTAATTTTGCGTTTTGATGACCACGGTTACGGTATGCAGCGATCAACTGTAATACACCGATTTGACGGCGTTCATGCTCAGAACTTACTGCACTTTGCACTACTGGCTGAACACGGCTTGAATTACGGCCTAATAATAGGAATTGCTCACGTACATTGCTGTGTGGTTGATCACCTTTCGGGAATTTATCGAAGTATTCACGCCAATCAGCCTCTACTGAGTCTGGAGCCGTTAGATACTGCTCATAAAGTTCTTCAATATACGCTGCACTGTCAGCGCTAAGTTCAGTGTCAAGACGCAGTGCGTCAGCAACTTCTTGCATTTGTGGACCCATTTCCTATTGCAAAACATTTCAGGATGCTTTTTAAGCGAACCCATGATTAGTAATGTCAAATTGGTAATATGACATTAGTCCCCATTAGGCTTAAGCCTTGAGGCGTTATCACTACATTAGGATTACCCAATGTGATTAATGAACAATAACGCCCTCAGCGGCATCATTACTCATTGAGAAATACCCGACATAAATCGGGCAATTTTTGCAAATCGTCTTAGAAAAAATAAAATTTGCACCATTATCTTTTCTAAAGCGACTTTATTAACATTTATATACCGTCTACAGCGCTTAAATTGTAGAAAAAATGTACCTAATTCAAAGTCATTTTTTACATATAGTGATACTTTAAATGCTAACACGTTCGAGCATTTTCAATTGATTTTTTTGACACATACCTCTCATAAATTAGCGAAATACACTGTTTGTATTTTCATCTATGATATGGTGCTACATATAAAATGATCTTTCAATTAAGACAAAAGTCTACGTTCGATTTTTACCTCATCTCATATACAAAAACAAAAGAGAGCTGACATTCCTATCCTCTCTCTTTTTACTACGTTACATAATAACATCTTCTAATCCTTTTGACAGACTTGAACGAGCGTTTCATCAATAAATAACCATTTATCTATCACTTTATACTTTTAATTCACTACGTTTCTATGAAATCCATTTATAGCACTCTGCAATGACAGCGAATAACTTTCACTATCATCATTTTTATATATGACAAAAAAAGCGCACCCAATGGTGCGCTTTTTTTTACTGCTAAATCTATTAACCAAGATCTAAAAGCATATTACGGATGTGACCGATTGCTTTAGTTGGGTTAAGACCCTTAGGACATACAGATACACAGTTCATGATACCTTTACAACGGAACAATGAGAATGGGTCGTCAAGACGAGCCAAACGCTCTTGAGTTGCTGTATCACGAGAGTCAATGATGAAGCGATATGCGTTCAACAATGCTGAAGGACCCAAGAACTTGTCTGGGTTCCACCAGAATGATGGACATGAAGTTGAACAACATGCACAAAGAATACATTCGTACAAACCATCTAAATGTTCACGCTCTTCAGGAGACTGCAAACGCTCTTTAGGAGGCGCAGGCTGATTGTTGATTAGGAACGGATGGATTTTGTTGTACTGATCGTAGAACTGATTCATATCTACAACCAAGTCTTTAATAACTGGAAGACCTGGAAGTGGACGAATTGTAATCACTTCTGGTAAGTCGTTTAGGTTCCAAAGACACGCTAAACCATTTTTACCATTGATGTTTACACCATCAGAACCACAAATACCTTCACGACATGAACGACGGAATGTTAATGATTCGTCTTGTACTTTTAATGCTAGAAGCGCATCAAGCAACATACGGTGCTTGTCAGTCAACTCTAGTTTAAAAGTTTGCATGTACGGAGCTGCATCCTTATCAGGATCGTAGCGGTAGATATTAAATGTACGAGTACCTCTACTCATCTTACTTCTCCCAATTAGAATGTACGTGGTTTAGGTGGAATAGCATCTACAGATAAAGGCTTGTAACGTACTGGTTTGTACTCAAGACGGTTATCTACAGAGAACCATAAAGTGTGTTTCATCCACTCATCATCACGACGGCCGTATGGGTAGTCAGCATGATCAGGTGGTAATTCGAAATCTACCACTGTATGCGCACCACGACATTCTTTACGTGCAGCTGCAGAAATTAATGTCGCTTTTGCAACTTCATACAAGTTTTCAACTTCTAGAGCTTCAACACGTGCTGTGTTAAATACTTTAGATTTGTCTTTCAAATGAATGTTGCGTACACGTGGTTCGATCGCAAGAATCTGTTTCACACCTTCTTCAAGTAGTGCAGATGTACGGAATACACCAGCGTGGTCTTGAACGATGTCACGGATTGCATCTGCAACTTCTTGAGCATTTTCACCAGAAGTAGATTCATCAAGATGACGAACACGATTCAAAGTGTTTTCAAGTACAGTTGTAGGTAATGGAGCGTATTCATCACCGTGGTGTTTAGTTACGTAGTCAACAATATGTTCACCAGCAGCTTTACCAAATACAACCAAGTCAAGCAATGAGTTTGTACCTAGACGGTTTGCACCATGTACAGATACACATGAACATTCACCGATTGCATAAAAACCTTTCACTGGTTTAGTGAAATCACGGTCGCCCGCGTTGTGTGAGTACACATCAGTTTCTTTGTTGTAGTTCGCAACCAAAGCTTCAGTTTCACGAGAAACAGGAACAACCACTTGACCATGAATGTTTGTAGGAATACCACCCATTTGGTAATGGATTGTAGGTACTACAGGAATTGGCTCTTTAGTGATGTCAACGTTCGCGAATTTCTTACCAATCTCGAATACAGATGGAAGACGTTTCATGATTGTTTCAGCACCAAGATGCGTCATATCAAGCAAGATGTAGTCTTTCTTAGGACCACAGCCACGGCCTTCTTTAATTTCTTGGTCCATAGAGCGTGAAACGAAGTCACGAGGTGCCAAGTCTTTAAGTGTCGGAGCATAACGCTCCATGAACGGCTCACCAGCATCGTTACGAAGGATCGCACCTTCACCACGACAACCTTCTGTCAACAATACGCCTGCGCCCGCAACACCTGTTGGGTGGAATTGCCAGAATTCCATATCTTGTAATGGAATACCTGCACGAGCTGCCATACCAAGACCGTCACCAGTGTTGATATAAGCGTTAGTAGATGCACGGTAAACACGACCAGCACCACCAGTAGCGAACAATGTTGCTTTACCTTGGAATACTGCAATTTTACCCGTTTCTTGGTCAATTGCTGTCACACCAAGCACATCACCCTCTTCGTTACGGATCAAATCAAGTGCGATCCATTCTACGAAGAATTGAGTACCCATTTTCACGTTGCTTTGATAAAGCGTGTGAAGAAGTGCGTGACCTGTACGGTCGGCAGCAGCACATGCACGTGGAACTGGTTTTTCACCATAGTTCGCAGCATGACCACCAAACGGACGTTGGTAAATTGTACCGTCAGCGTTACGATCAAATGGCATACCTAGGTGTTCAAGTTCATATACAACTTGCGGCGCTTCACGAGTCATGAACTCAATTGCGTCTTGGTCACCTAACCAGTCAGAACCTTTAACTGTGTCGTAGAAGTGGTAGTGCCAGTTATCTTCTTGCATGTTACCAAGAGATGCACCAATACCACCCTGCGCTGCAACAGTGTGTGAACGAGTTGGGAATACTTTAGTCAGTACAGCAACTTTCAAACCAGCTTGAGCAAGTTGGTAAGAAGCACGCATACCTGAACCACCACCACCAACGATGACTGCATCGAAAGTTTGGTGTGGAATATTTGTGTAATCTTCTTTAGGGGTTATAGCGCCCATGATATCTTCCTATCAATTTGCCCAAAAAATCTGGATCGCCCAGATCGCGTATGCAAATACTGCAACAATCACTGCAGAAGTCAGCACTAAACGCAGACCGTTTGCTGAAGGACCCATTTGACGAGTAGTCACATAGTCAGTGAATACTTGCCACATACCAATCCAAGCATGCGCAACAAGAGATAAGACAGACAATAAAGATAAAATCTTCATTGGTGTTGTCATCATAAAGCCATACCATTGCTCAAAAGTGAATCCGCTATTGCAAAGGATCCAGCCCAGTACAACAATAGTATAAACAGCCAATACAACGGCACTTACACGTTGGATAAACCAATCGCGTGAACCTGATCCTGTTAAACCTGTAGCACTTTTCATTAGAGAACAATCCATACAAATGCTGCAACAATACCGATTGCAGACAAGATCAATGAAATAGTAGCTGCGATACGACCACTTTGAAGTTCTTCAGCAACGCCAAGATCTGCAAATAGATGCTTGATACCACCGATAAGGTGATAAATTAAGCCGGCTACAAATACCCATACGACAAAACGCACAATAAAGCTGTCAAACACAGCCTGAACTTGCGCAAAACCTTCAGGTGAAGATAGAGATTTGTCTAAAATCCAAAGAAGGACCGGTACGAGTAAAAATACGATAACACCTGATAGACGGTGTAAAATTGATGCAATAGCCACAGGGGATTTTAAGTTTACTTCTAAAACTTGACCCATGGACAAATTGACAGGTCTGTTGCTTTTCACAGCGGGCATCCTGTAAGTAAAAACTCCATCCGGAGTTTGTTGGAATTAATTCGTAGGAAAGCTAGCATAGTCAGACATTACAATATAATAAACTCTGCAGCTGTCTGATCTTATAAACGACAGGGAATTATAAAACGTGAACTTTCAAAACACAAACGAAGACAATTAGGAATTTTGCAAAATATCCTTAAATAAGAATCATTAACAATAACTTTTCTAAAAACAAATACCTTATTTATCTAAGAAAATCAGACTATCTTGTTGGTTTTAATCAGTTAAATGTAAATTTCATTTATTGTTTTTGTGTGTATATGGTGATTTAAACTTTTAGACTAAAGATGAACAAATCTAAATCTTTCTTTTCCCACTACATTTTAAAATCTTCCAGCACATTCGCCAAGCCTTAATCATAAAAATAAATGTGCATCATTTTCTCAAATGATAAAACTCAAAGATCATGAAACGAAATAAGTACTTAGTCTGTGCATAAAAATCTCAGCAACAGCAAATCCGTTCAATAAAACACCATTATTTCCCATTCCAATGACAAAAATGATCATTTATTAGGCTGTTTAAGGCGTTTAATTAACTATTTTTTAACCAAACGAACTTTTTTTTAAGGGCGATTAAGTCGTTTTAATTATGAATAAGAAAACAGCAATTTAGAGCCACAGATGTGTGTAAGTTACGAAAATTATAATAATTTAATGAAATAGCGGTCTTGTAATTCATATTTGTTTCAGAGTTTTTAAGAATTAAAAATTGCTTACAATTAAGGCAATAGGCTTTTTTTAATCTGCACCTCCCCTGCAATTTGACTTATTATACTGCGTCGGCACTGTGATTTTACTCATTTTTTAAGCGGATGAATTGTGCTTCATTTCAATCAATGATCCTCAATTTATATCCATAAGTATAATTGACAAAATTTCAGTTCCCTCTAATCTTAGAGCAAATTTTTGATCCGTCTGATTCTCGCATTAAAAGATTAGTACTGAGTCAGATAAAACATTCACCAGGACAGGAGATCTATTGAATGTCTGAAGCAACTGGCAAAAAAGCCGTTTTACAGCTTGATGGCAAAGAAATTGACTTACCAATTTACAGTGGCACTCTAGGCCCAGATGTAATTGACGTTAAAGATGTGTTGGCCGCAGGTCACTTTACTTTTGATCCTGGTTTTGTCTCAACGGCTGCTTGTGAATCTAAAATCACTTTCATTGACGGCGGTAAAGGTGTTCTTCTACACCGTGGTTACCCAATCGACCAGCTTGCTACTAAAGCAGACTACTTAGAAACTTGCTACCTTCTTTTGAACGGCGAGCTTCCTACTGCTGAACAAAAACAAGAATTCGATGCTAAAGTTCGTAACCACACTATGGTTCACGATCAAGTTGGCCGTTTCTTCAATGGTTTCCGTCGTGACGCTCACCCTATGGCGATCATGTGTGGTGTTGTTGGTGCGCTTTCTGCGTTCTATCACAACGGTTTCGATGTTGAAAACATTGACCACCGCGAAATCACTGCTATTCGCTTAATCGCTAAAGTTCCTACTTTAGCTGCTTGGACTTACAAATATACTGTAGGCCAACCATTCGTTTACCCACGTAACGACTTAAGCTACGCAGAAAACTTCTTGTACATGATGTTTGCTACTCCTGCAGACCGTGATTACAAAGTTGACCCTATTCTTGCTAAAGCAATGGACCGTATCTTCACGCTTCATGCTGACCACGAACAAAACGCGTCTACTTCTACAGTACGTCTTGCTGGTTCTACTGGCGCTAACCCATACGCATGTATCGCTGCGGGTATCGCGGCTCTATGGGGACCTGCTCATGGCGGCGCGAACGAAGCTGTTCTTAAGATGCTTGATGAAATCGGCGCTGTAGAAAACGTTGCTCCGTTCATGGAAAAAGTGAAAACTAAAGAAGTTAAACTTATGGGCTTCGGTCACCGAGTTTACAAAAACTTCGATCCACGTGCGAAAGTAATGAAAGAGACTTGTGACGAAGTGTTAACTGCACTTGGTATCAACGATCCACAACTTGCTTTGGCTATGGAACTTGAACGTATTGCGCTTTCTGACGAATACTTCATCAAACGTAACCTATACCCTAACGTAGACTTCTACTCAGGTATCATCCTTAAAGCGATTGGTATCCCAACAGAAATGTTTACTGTAATCTTCGCTCTTGCACGTACTGTTGGTTGGATCAGCCACTGGTTAGAAATGCACAGCGCACCTTACAAAATCGGTCGTCCTCGTCAGCTTTACACTGGCGAAACTCAACGCGATATCCAAGGTCGTTAATTCGAAAGAATTGTGCGAATCTAAAAACCGTCCCTTTGGGGCGGTTTTTTTATGCAGCTAGATATATTTTGCACTTTAAAACAGACCCATCTGACTGAATTTTCCTGCTCAATCATTAGATAAAACGATGCCTCACAAGTTATAAAGTATGCTGTTTATTGCTGAATGTATTTTAAATCGCCATTTTCTAGAAAATCTCACACTGCTTCATCAGATATCGTCATAAAAAAGCCTAATTCCACGTAGAAATTAGGCTGTAAACAAAAGGTTTAAATATTGATGATGCTTTATTTTAGCTTATTAAGTTAAGTAACTTTTATTAAGCAATATTCTCTAGGCAACAGTCTCATAGTTTGCCAAGTCCACCTGTTTAAGACGCTGCTTTAACTGTTTCAGTGACCACGGCCAAGCTGCAAAATTGCGCCCATTGGCATCTAAGTAATAACTCTTACAACCGCCACTATTAAAGACCGTAGTCTGTAAATGCGTCTGTACTTTTGCATTGTGATAGGCCAATACATTTGGCTTAATTTCAAGCCGTTGTATCTTCTCTTGTTTCATTTTTACCAAAGCATCAACGATATACCCAACCTGTGCTTCTGCAATCCCAATAAATGAGTCATAAACCAAAATATTTGGCCCAAGCACCAAGAAGGCATTAGGTACTTGCGCGATACTGGTACCCAAAAACGCTTCAGGAGAACTGTTTTTCCAAAGTTCTGACAATAACTCCCCTTTGGCATTTTTTACACGCTGCCCAATCGGCGGATGAGAAACTTCAAAACCTGTGCCCCAAATAATGACATCGACTTCATGACGTTCACCATTCGCAGCAATAACAGTATTACCTTCTATTTCAACTAAACCATGTGGTACAAGTTCGACATTGGCTTGCTGCAAAGCAGGATAATAGTTATTGGCAAATAAAAGACGCTTACAACCAATAGAAAAGTTTGGTGTAACTTTTTCACGTAATTCAGCATCTTGAATTTGTGTTTTCAACAACTGACGACCCAAATAATTCACAGGCTCTAGTAGTGAAGGATTACGCAGCCCTAAATTAATACCATTTAATATACCGGCCACACTTTTGCGCCAAGTTTCTTGTACAGTTGGAAAGCGGGTAATGATGCCTTTCGCACGGTCATTCAGTGGCAAATCTGCTTTTGGCAATACCCATGGTGCGGTCCGTTGAAACACCACCACATTTTTGGCAATAGGTTGAATCTGAGGAATAAACTGAATCGCAGATGCCCCCGTACCAATCACCGCAATACGTTTATCTTTTAAGTCATAGGCATGGTTCCATCGCGCAGAATGGAACATTTCACCTTCAAAGCTTTCAATACCTTTAATTTTTGGAATTTGCGGTTCAGTAATCGGCCCAGTGGAAAAGATCACTGTTCTTGCCGCATACTTACCTTTACTGGTCTCCAATTGCCATTGCTTTAATTGCTCATTCCATTCCGCTGCAATTAATTCACAATTGAACTGAATGTTGCGATACAGCGCATGCTGCTCCGCAACACCTTCTAAATAGTTCAGAATCTCAGGTTGCTTGGCAAATAAATGACTCCATTTATGACTCGGTGCAAATGAAAAAGAATATAAAGCCGAAGGGACATCACATCCACAACCTGGATAGGTGTTGTCGCGCCATGTTCCTCCCACGCGATTGGCTTTTTCTAAAACCACATAATCGGTATAACCCCGTTCATTCATTTGATGAGCAGCAGCTAAACCTGATATCCCCGCACCAATCACAATGGTATCGTAGACACGCACTTGATTTTCTACGCTTGGTTTTTCTAGGCTAGGCTCTGACTCTGATTGATCTTGTACTGCTTTTTTTGCTTTGGCAGAAGACGTTACAGTACGACGTGCATTAGTTTGCGTTGTTGCCTTTTTTAGTTTGAGTTTTCTCTTGATCTAATGCTTTTATATCTTCGTCATGTAATTGTGTCGGCATATTCATGCTTTTGCTCCCGACTTTTTAATATAGTTGTTAAATAAGGGATAACCCACCCCCAATAAACGGGTATAGGTTTGCGGGGATAAACGCTTTAACCACCAAAACAATTTGGCATCAGGTTGCGGAATGGTATACAACTTCCCTGCATCTAAATTATTCAATGTCAAATTGGCTACATCATGGCTCGTCGTAAATGCATGATTCATCAGCAATTGATCGGCCAAGCCTGAATATCGATTGGGCAAGCGTCCATTTTTCATAATATTGGTCGGCACCAAGGTTGGGCACAGTACATTCACACGGATATTTGCCGATCGCAGCTCTGCCGATAAAGTTTCAGACAATGCCAGCACACTCGACTTCGTCACGTTATATGCTGTCATTTCTGGTGCAGCAGTATATGCCGCCGCAGAAGCAACATTAATAATCGCGCCGCCTTGCTTATTTTGTTTTAGCTTGGGTACAAAATAATGGCAGCCATGTACCACACCCCACAAATTGACATGCATACACCACTGCCAGTCGTCTAAACTCAGTTCATCAAATTTACCACCCAGCCCGACGCCTGCATTGTTGATCACCAAGGTCACAGCATGTCCCATCAACTGCTCAGCTTGCTGTGACAGTGCTTTAACTTCTTCAGCTTTACCTACATCACACTGCACTGCATATGCGTTTGATGAGGTCATGGATTGAATTTGATCCACCGTTTCTTGCGCTGCCTCTAAATGAATATCGGCACAGACCACTGTCCCACCACGACGTGCCAACTCCAAAGCAAAGCTTCGTCCAATACCACTGCCTGCACCGGTGACCACCGCATAGGCGTTTTCACTTGGCTTGTTCTTTTTTCCAAATAGACCCATGGTTTTGTCCTTTTATCGTTTTAATGCTGGTGTAAATTCTTTGACAAAATATGGTGTCAACACACCATCAACAGGGTTCAGCAGGCGCTTTTTGTAATATTCAAGAAATGCAGAAGTGTCATGGTCATTCGGGTGAAAACTTGGTCGTAGATAGTCAAAAATATGCCCGAGGCTGCTGCCATAAACACCATCTTTTAAACCGAAAATCAGTTGAAAACTGCGCGGAACATCCTTCCAGTAACTTAGGCTAATCAAGTTCGATGGCTTTCTGTAGAAAGGGACAATCGATGCACCAATTGAAATCAAACCCAAAATGGTAATTAATGCAGGGAAAAAGCCAGCAATACGTAAAGCATAATTACCTGATAATTCTTGATAAACATCATAGGCAATGTCTTTGTGTTCAGACTCTTCCAACATATGCCACATCCAAATAGCGCGCTGCTTTTCATCTATTGAATTAAAAAAGATTTCTTCATGATTCATCATGTATTCCGCAAGCACTGCGGTGAAATGCTCAATTGCTGCCATTAAAGCATTGGCTGTGGCATACGTTCAAAACCATAGGCAAAGACGTAGTGTTCTAACTTTCTAAAAAATTGCACAGGCAGATTTCTTGCGCGATATGCTTCATTCATTTCTTCATGCATACGTGAATGAATGGCCTCTTGCCCAATCAACGACGTGACACGTTGTCTTAATACAGGATCTTGAATAAAGTCGCGATGATATCGAGCAGTATCAATCACCAAATCTTCGCCACGGGTTAAGAAAATAGACAATGACGCAAAATAGGCACTGGCCAATTCTGCATTCATATAAAATTTTGGATCAATTTTTTCTGGTTCGAAATCAAATTTCATATGACGAATAGGAACAACGGCAGACTGTTTTGTTGGGTTAAAGACAGGGCCTGCAAATACGCGTGCTAAAGTTTTTTTTATCGGTTGAAAAGCGCTCATGATTTTGCTCTCAATTTGGGTGTTTCCCCTTCATTGACTTCATGTCGATTGAAGGAAAAACACATAGATTGAGGATCAAATTAAGTGAGATAGATCACTAGACCATTAGCAAAACCGACCTCTCGATTTGCAAAAATGCTCAAATATTTTCTTTGTCAGACAATCTTTAAAACATCAATGCTGCATGGCTCAAAAGCTTGTCATTAAAGGTCATGGCGTATTTTTTGTGAGGGACGATTATTGGATTTTTTGCATTTCACCAGTCGCAGATTGATAGACCCATTGATGATCAAACAGGCTTTCGTCTAAATGATCCAGTTTAAAATTACCGATAGCCACAGCATAGAATCCATTGCCCTGCTGCTTCAAATGTGTGATCTCTTGCATGAGTTCTTCAGTCAGTTGACCCATTATAAAGTCGGAAATCACCACCACATCGGCATGTACAAAATTCGGTTGTTTCAGCATGTCCACGGCATGATTCATCGCAGGGATAATATCTGTTCCCCCATGAAATGACTGCCCTAAAAAGTGAATGACATCATCCAAAGCACTATTATGTTGTAAATTCAGCGCGGTTAAATTGGTCGAGAAATTTACCAAATACATCGCTCGCTTTTCTTTTAGCGCTCGAATCGATAAATATAGACAAATCGCTTTGGAAATCAGTTCAGGTTGCCCATTCATTGAGCCACTGGTATCTAAGCAGACAATCATCGGGCCTTTTTGTCCGACTCGACGCTGCGTATGGCGTGGGTCTTCGATCACCCTTCCCTGTTGCTGCCCTTCTCGATTAAAACTCATCAGATTAGATTCTAAATATTTCAAATCAAATAAAACTTGCAAGTCTGGATCGGCTAACAGCGCCAACTCACTAGGTAAAGCCATACTGAGTTCTTGTGCCAATTTAATTCCAGTAATTTCCTCTTGCGCCATCGGGGTGTGAATAAGCTGCTGTGGCTCTTGTTCTAACTGAGCAGAAATCCGCTTACGTGGTATATTCGGCTGTGCGCTTCCGATCATTTGACATAAACGTTTAAGCGCCCGATCTTGCTCGAGATAATTCGCCCATTGCTCAAAGTTCTGTACATCATGCTCAGTTAATTGCCCTTTGGAATAGTCCAGAAAAATCCCTGTTTCAAACCCGACACTGTCATGGTGCTTGACCATTTTCGACAATGTCGCGAGAAAATCTTTGATTTCATCTAAAAAGGCATCGCGTTGTAAACGGAGCTGTTCAAACTCCCAATGTGCAATGGCTTCGGTCAATTTGCGCTGCCATTTACCTTTGAATAGCTCAATGTGTAATTGACGCTGCTGCTCGGTCAGCAACGACTGTTGGCTCTGTTGCCACATTTCAGTGAATTCTGGAATCCCCAAGGTTTGCATAAAGGCGGCATATTCAGTGTGGAATTGAACAAAATCACCCTGCTCCCAATGCTTTAACGCAAGCCAATGTTCCAATTGCTGCTGCACCACTGCATAGGGATGCTGCTGATCTAAACTCGATTTTGCCTGAAAGGCCCATTCCTGAATTTTTTGATCGAGCTTTTTTGCCACTTTATGATCATCCAACCAATGTTTTAAGCTGGATTGTTTTAATTCATCATAAAGCTGCGAACTTAATTCATCGAGTGCCGATTGGGTTTGGTGTCTTGTCGGTTTTAATTGCGACATAACTGTTCCAGACGCTCACAATCTTGCAACTGCAACTGATATCGTGCCAATTGCTGCTCAATAGATTGAATCAAATGTTCAATATCCTGTTCAGTGACAAAGACCGATTTAAACTGATGTTTTTGACTGTTAAATCGTTCCGTTAACAGTTCCAATTCTGTTTGAAACTGTGCTTTGAGCTGTTGAACTTCGTGTAACAGCTCATATTGGCTTTGTGCTGAAAGAGAGCTGCGTGGACTACCTTTGGTATGTTTTATATACGGCGTCACCACTTCTTCTAAGCCGTAATAGCCACCTTTTAACGTACACACTCTTGAACCATTAAAATTACATACGATGCCACGCACTTCTTCACCGGTATCATCTAAGGCAAAGAAGTCCTTTTTCGTATCCATTTTATCTAGTTCGAGATACAACACTTTATCTTTATAGTGTCGATCTAGATTGGTCACTGCACGCAAGTAGTCAGTGCCATGAATTAAATAACTCTCATACACATCATCAGTATAATAAAAATGATTGAGCACCCGCTGTTCAAGTGCATCCTTCTCTGCCACATGCTGTTCAAACTGCAACCCGTAATTTAAGCCATTTTCGGCCAATACTTCATCTATCTGCTGTGAAACAAAGGCAATGTCTTCGGGCTGATTCCACAAGCAATGTTTTAAAATTAATAAATCACTCAAAATCACTGATGGACGATCATTTAAAAATGCACAGGCTTTGACTAAATAAGCCACACGTTGCCAACGACGGTCAGAGACATAGACCACGTGATCTTCAAAGTTATGGTTGAGTCGAGTTTTAAGTTGATCAAACAGATTTAAAATCGAATCAGGTAATTCCACCTGATAAATCTGTTCCCGCCAACCTTGTAGCTCCGCTTTTTTTATTTTTAAGGTTGCATCGACTTCAACACTGACTTGACTCGGCTTGGCCTGTAATAGTGCATGAAAGTTTTCTGCAACGGCAATCGGCAGCACTTCTAAACGCAAAATAAAACGATCATATAAGGCATCCAAACCTTGATTCGGTTCGGGAATTTCATTCGATGCACTGACCAAAACATTCAATGGAACTTTTTGGACAATGTCACCATTTTTAAAACTCCGCTCATTCACCAAGGTCAGTAAAGTATTTAAAATCGCAGGGCTGGCTTTCCAAATTTCATCTAAAAATGCAAAATCTGCCCGTGGTAAATAATGTTCTGTTTTACGAATGTATTGATCTTCTTTTAAGGCTTTGATCGATACCGGTCCAAAAATTTCTTCAGGCGTACTGAAACGATTCATCAAATATTCAAAATAGTCATGGACCTCAAAAGCAGAGGCGATTCGACGTGAAATCAAACTTTTTGCAGTGCCGGGCAAACCATATAAAAAGGTATTCATACCCGCAACACCAGCCAACAAACTCAAAGCAATAATCTGCTCACGTTCATACATATTTTTGCTGATTTCAGAAATTAAAGTATTGATCCGTGCTTGCATCTGACTATCTGTTTGACCGAAAACTAAATTGTAACGCCCTAACCGATTTTTCGCTGTAGCAGATGCAAAAATATCGCTTTTTAAATACAGCGCAACAGTGCGATATCTTTTTTTCAGGTTATAGTTAAACTGCACATCCCTTTAGAGATTTAGACACCTTTCATCATGTTGCCCTTTTTTCACACACTCATTCGACTATTAAAACTTGAAGGTTTTAAATATCGATCCCTCACGGCAGGTGAAATATCCATGTGTCGCAGTGTGTTTGGTGATTTGATTCAATATGAGCAAGTGAAAGTGATGAATCACCCTTTTTTGCCTTGGCAATCAGCGCATGTGGTCATGGCGCCTCAGGGGTATATCCATGCACGAAATTTACTGTTTAAAGCGGACTATGCCAAAGCGTCTTTAGGATATCGTGCCCTGTTTATTCATGAAATGGCCCATGTTTATCAATACCAGCAACAGATCAATGTTTTGGGTCGGGGTGCTATTTTGCAGATGGCGTATTTCTTCAGTTTTAAAAAATATAATCCATACCGCTATACCCTCAAAGCACACAAGGCATTTTTTGACTACAACATTGAGCAACAAGGTGACATTGCACGTGACATCTATTTAAAGCGAATTAAAAATATTATTTTATATCCAGAACTTGTTCATCAAATTGAGCTATAAAGCTTCCATGCTCTGTAGCGAATATTTTTAGATAAAATTGAATATCGCCTGATCATTCTATTTCACACTAGTGCTCGACCATTGACGCTATTTTGAGTACAAAAAAACAGCATTAATATTTACTTTATGGCACATAAGCTCAGCTAGGCTTTTAAAAGCTATGAATACCTCTAGTATCTCGCTTAAATTCAGATAAAATAGGCTCACCTTATTTTTTTGCTTTGCATCAAAACAAGTGAATTATCATACGATGATGGTGTTTTGTTTTCGCCTTTCGGCAGTATTTTTCGTATCTAAATACACTCGCTGAATAATCACAATAATACAAATCAGTGTGTTAAGTGTATTCACCTATAGGAATAGGATTTAGTTGGAATGAATAGTTTTAAAATTGCACTTGCTCAGTTCTCTCCGCATATTGGTAACCTAGAATCAAACGCAGCAAAAATGCTTCAACAAGCCAATGCTGCAAAAGAACAGAATGCAGATATTATTGTTTTTCCGGAACTTTCTACAGTTGGTTATCCTGCTGAAGATTTATTATTACGTCCAAGTTTAAATAAACGTACACAGCAAGCTTTTGAACAATTAGCGAGCATTAAGGACATCGTTTTAGTCTTTGGTTTTGTGAATCAAACTGAAGATGGTCAGCGCTATAACTCTGCTGCTGTCATGAAAAATGGTCAAGTTCTCGGGATTTACAATAAACAAAATCTTCCAAACTATAGCGTTTTTGATGAAAGACGTTATTTCAGTGAGGGTCATCAACACCTTGTCTTTGAATATTTAGGTCATAAGTTTGGTGTGTTGATTTGCGAAGATGTTTGGGCATTACCAACTGTTCAACAGCTTGCTCAGTTAAATGTTGAAACCGCTTTGGTGTTGAATGCTTCACCTTATGAAGTTGGTAAACCACAGCATCGCATTGAAACCATGACTGCATTGACCAAACAATTGAACATCAATCTGGTTTACTGCAACCAAGTGGGCGGTCAAGACGACCTTGTCTTTGATGGCACAAGCTTTGTGATGAACAATTCAGGTGAAGTTGCGTTGCAAGCACCAAGTTTTGTTGAAGATCTATATATCGCAGAATACGATGCTGAACAAAAAGCCTTTAAAACAGGTGCAATCACGCCTGTATTAAATACCATGGCTGAAATCTACCAAAGCCTTGTAATCGCAACCCGTGACTACGTACAACGTTCAGGCTTCCCTGGCGTGATTTTAGGTCTATCTGGTGGTATTGACTCAGCATTAACTTTAGCGATTGCTGCCGATGCGATTGGCGCCGATAAAGTTCAAGCGGTCATGATGCCATATACCTATACCGCGCAAATCAGCGTTGAAGATGCTGCTGAACAAGCCAAGAATATGGGCGTAACTTTTGGTATTGCCGAAATCAATCCAATTGTGAATGGCTTTATGCAAACCTTATTCCCTTTCTTTGGCGATGCACCGACTGATGCGACTGAAGAAAACCTACAAGCGCGTTCTCGTGGTACGTTGCTAATGGCCTTATCGAACAAGTTCGGTAATCTTGTACTTTCTACAGGGAACAAGTCTGAATTGTCTGTTGGTTACTGTACATTGTACGGTGACATGGTCGGTGGCTTTGCAGTTCTTAAAGACGTTTATAAAACGATTGTATTTGAACTAGCAAAATACCGTAACAGCATTTCAGAAACACCAGTGATCCCTGAACGTGTAATTACTCGTCCACCTTCTGCGGAACTTCGTCCAGATCAGAAAGACCAAGACTCATTACCTGAATACGAAGTATTGGATGCCATCTTATATGCGTATATCGAAGAAGACATGAGCCAAGATGACATCATTGCCAAAGGTTTTGATGCTGAAGTCGTGAAAAAAGTCATCCGTTTGGTTGATCTAAACGAATACAAACGTCGCCAAGGCGCGATCGGTCCACGTATTAGCTCACGTGCATTTAGCCGTGAACGACGCTACCCAATCGTGAATGGTTGGAAACCGGGTATCTAATTACTCAATTCAAATCAAAAAAGCCCAGTTCTATAACTGGGCTTTTTTATAGGCGCAAAAAACACAGCAGTAAATATAAAAAGTAATTGAGATGTGTATTTCAAAAGTTAGGACATCAATTCATAACATCAAAGATTTGAGTTCTCTTTTATTTCTACATTAACATCGTGAACAGATCATTTTATTAGTGCTGTAATTATTTCAATCTATTTGACTTTTTCTAGGCACAAAAAAAGAGACCAAGCTGAGAGCTTGGTCTATAAAAATGGTGGCTATGACGAGACTTGAACTTGTGACCCCCGCATTATGAGTGCGGTGCTCTAACCAACTGAGCTACATAGCCGTAAACTGTGGTGGCATTATCTAGATTTCACACATTATCGTCAAGCATTTTTGTTTGCAATTGTTCAGAGTTTAAACAAGCAAAGTTCAAGATGTTACTATTTAAGCAAATTATGCTATTTTTAGCCCTATTTACTATATTTTTTGATTAAAAATTAGAGTTTTATCATGCAATTCAATTCGATAAAAAAAGCCTGTCTGACCCTCAGCCTTGCCGTCATGACCTTAACGGGCTGCCAAATCGTCTCACCTATTTTTGTTGACTATAATGGTGTGCGACGTGATGTGGCGACTTGGATTAATAAACAGCCTTTACTGAGCATGCAACAAAAGCGCAGCATGGCTCAACTTAGCCGAGCACAGCAGCCTATCATTCGTCTCGACTTCAATGATCAGGAGAAATTAGTCAGTGTTGCTCGCGCCAATGAAGCTGCAATGTATTGTGCCAATCAGTATTTATCAGCTCAACAGATTCAACGCCTACAGAAACAGATCTTTCCTGAAGATACTTTGCATAAATTAAGCTTGCTTGAGCAACAAGCGTTGCATATTACCCTGACAGAGCAAGAGAAACGGTGTGATTGAAAATATGTCTGCTGTTGGATGAATTATCTAGGCTCAATTTTTCAGCACCAAATTGTCTTACAATCTAGACATAGCTGCTTACATTATTGAGCATTTTTGCTATCGCTAAGCATGGTGAAGACAAGTCCATATTTTTGCAATATTTTTATTACAAAATTCACAATATCCTTATGAATTTACTTGGTTTTATTCCAAAATAAAAAAGCGTATGATGAAACTATGATCAATGTAATAGCGCTTTTTTTCAGGTTTTTCCATCCAAATTCAATTGATCAGATAAGGAGAAATAAGATGGCTTTAAATAATATTTTAGTTCCAGTGGACGGTTCAGAAACTTCTTATGCTGCGGTGGCTAAAGCTGTCGAGTTTGCAAAAACTTTTGGCAGTAAAATTACTGTGGTTCAAGTACTGACGCTCGATCCATATATTGCTGCAGAGTATATTTCAGCAGCGCAAACCAATGATTTAATTGAACGTGCTCGTGCATCGATTTTAAATACACTTGAAGAAGCAAAAGCGAAATTTTCAACTGAAGGTGTCACTGTTGAAACTCGCTTACTTGAAGGTCAAGTGGTGCATACTGAACTGGTTAAAGCTGCAGAAGAAACACATGCGGACTTGATTATTATTGGTTCACATGGCCGTACAGGGATCAAAAAATTCTTCTTGGGCAGCGTAGCTCAAAGCGTACTAGGTGCTTCAGACATTCCTGTTTTGGTTGTACGCAAATAAGCCATTAGATTTATAGCGTGAAATAAAAAGCCTTCTGATCCTAGAGGGCTTTTTATTGACTACTTCATCAATTATAAAATTATAATTCTATGTTTAAGGCAAGGATTTTTTAGGGTAACCATTGATATTGTTTCAATGAGATGCGTCCATTCACCACAAAGACATTTTCAGCTGCCAATTTCAATTGCTGGATATTTTCACCTTTTTCATTGCAACGCTGCGTGCTGATTTTTCCCTGAGCATTCACCACCCGATGCCATGGGATCGTTGATGTTGTATCTAGATGCTTTAGTACATAGCCAACCAGTCGTGCATGTTTCGGTAAACCCGCTAATTTGGCAATTTGTCCGTAAGTGGCAATCTTCGCCTGCGGTATCAATTGAATGACCGACAAAATTTGCGTTGCCAATTCATCACTCTGCTTCATCTGATCTCCTTTGAGCCGCATAAAAAAGAGAACCCGAAGGTTCTCTTTGATTAATACTTAATTTTGACAGATTAGTACAGTAATTGGTTGTGATCGATTAGATCTAGTAAAGTCACATCGGTATTTTTCAAAGTGAGTAATTCAACTTTATCGACACATTTGGGCTATGACAACCATTTGTATAAATATCGCCCCTTGGTAGAGAGCGCATTTATGCAATTAAAAACATGGCGAGATATCGTATTTCTTATGCAAAAAGACAGCGTCATTTAAAGCAGAACTTCAAATAAACTTTATCATGATGTGACTAAAAGCTTCATGACGGCACACCTTACACGTCGGACTGTCTTTAAGAATTCATTTCTTCCCAAAGCCACAGTTTTTTGTCTTTTCATGGTTTCGCATTTTTTCTTTGAGGAATGACTAGAGTGCTTATAAATCTGAAATGATATGCCTACAGCATTTTGTGTCATATGCGCCATCGGTATAGCTAGAATTCATTGGCTCACTAGGTGAAATTTATGCAAGTAAGTTTTCTAGTACTTATGAACTGCTGACATTGTTGTCATGAGCTGAATTGTCCATGTTTGCAATGTTTTCAGCATCTATACCAATACGAAGTTTACGCCATTGTCGTCGACCTTCAGACTGATGTTTATTAGGTTTCGATTCACCTTCAGCTAATAACTTCAAACCTATAGAGTCAACAAGTAGATGTAGTCCATCAGAACTTTTTTGATAGCTAATCGCAATATCAATATGTTTTTATCTCCTGCTGAATGACCAGTCATAATTTCCCACATTTTGCTGTTTCATGATGGAACACAGCTAGAAATAAAAAAAGGAAATGCTCAAGCATTTCCTTTTTTTAAATCGAACAAAGCAATTTAGAAGTTTTCGGGATTTTCTAATCGACGAACTTCTTGCACTTTCTCTGGATTATGTACAGCAGCAACACCATCATCCGCTTTGGTATCTATTAATGCTTCTGGGTTATATACCGTGATGGTTTCATTACCATGTATATCTTCGCCCACGATATATTGGAAACCCTTTTTATTCATTTTATGGCACATTCTTTGATACCAACCTTTGAAACCTTTGGTTTCTTCATTCGGGTTGTAATAAAAAGCATTCATCACAGCGGGTAAACCTAGGCCACACACGAGGCCCGACATTAAGACTGCAATAAATGTATATCCAATCAAAATACTGCTGTATTCACTGAGTTCAGGAATATTGGCAACAGCAAGGATTAAGGCCAATGAAATACCGCCACGAACCCCACCCCAGGATAAAATCGCAAGACTACCGTTATAGCTTTTTTTGCGGAAACTTGGGAAGAATGCAAAAGATAAATAGTTTGCTGCAAAGCGCGATGCATGCAAAATGATAAACGCCACCATACCGCCTAAAATTAAGCTGATACTTAAATCTAAGATAAATAACTCGAGACCGATCAGGGTAAATAAGAAGGAATTGATGATTCCTTCCACGGTATGCCAGAAATGGTTCACTTCCCTGATTTCTCGGTCTTGGAGGATTTCTTTCCATTTATTCCCAACGATCAGACCACCAATAACACATGCAATTGGTGCAGATGCATGTGCGAATAAAGCGACTAGATATGAACCACTTGCCAATAATGCTGTGGTTAAAATCAAGGACTCCATTTCATGTTTACCGCGGAGTAAACGTAAAATCCCTAAACCAAATGCCCAACCAATAATGACTGCAACAACAATTTCATATAACAGTGTTTCAAGCGTACCAATGACGGTAAAATGTTCACCTTGCAAAACATTGAGTAAAGTCATAAACACAGCAATACACATGGCATCATTAAAGAGCGATTCGCCTTCTAATTTCACCATCAAATGATGTGGGGCACGTACAGAACTTAATACACCTTTAACCCCAATTGGGTCAGTCGCACCTAAAGCAGCGCCTAATAATAACAACACCAATAAATCAACATGATGACCAATTAAGAACTGATAACCATATAAAGCAACACCAAAAAACACCGCACAAAGCACCAAGGCAATACTGGCCAAAATACTGATCGGCTTCCAATGTAAACGTAAATCTGAAACTTTAAATTTCAAGGCTGAAGAGGTCAAAATAAAACAAATCACGCCATTAATTAAAAAGTCATAAAAGTCGATATGACGAACTGCCTCTTCAATATTGTGCAAATTAATCGTCACAAATTGATTGCCATTGAGTAAACTCGCACCCCATTGCAAAATAAAGACAAAAATTGCAGAAACAATGGGAACACCTATGGCTTGTGGAAAAGCCAAGATACGTTTATTAAAAATGGTGGTTGCAATCGAAAGTGCAAAAATAACGGTAAAAACCTGTAGAAAAAAATAATTTCCCATTTCGTTCCCAATTTTGGTGCTGTGTCGCCTACAGAGTGAGATATAGGTATTTTAAAAATAAATACTAAATTATTTGGTATTTAAAAATAAAATATTTTAACGAATTTTATCTAAATACCGTGTATAAATTCAGTTTTTTTCACATCTTTTATCAAGATCATTTAACATAGCAAGCCTGCATCGATTTTATGCATTTTTATCCTCTAATTTATTTCTCCTATGCATCAGACCATTAAAACTATTTTTCGACTCTTTTTTGCTGCTGTGATCTTTATCATTACTGCAGCGCTGATCCTGACTTGTTTTAGCAAGACACAGGAAATTTTACGTGCTGAGCACTATTTTAGTCAGGCAAAAAAGGTTTCACTGGATTCAACACCCAAAGAACAATTGGTTTTGGTCTCCAATAATGAATCACCCGATCGTGCGATTTTTATCATGCTGGCGAATAATGGTTATCTTGCCAAACTGAATTGTGAAAACTATGCACAAGATATTTGTCTCGATGAATTTAATCAGCAACACACCCGACAAATTCAACACCTCGATTTACTGAAAATCGGACAATTTCAATATATCCAAAATGTGAGTTTCACCAATAGCCGCACTGGACAAAAACAACAATTACGCTATAGCGATGCCCAATTAAAACAGTTCTATCAAAACGATATTTCAGGCCTTAAATATACTGTTTTTGGCGTGGCTTTATTCGCATTTGCCGCATTGTATGTCAGCTATCGTATTGTTCGAAACTTTAAATCATTTCTTAATAAATAAGTTTCAATCTATTTTTCAATGAAAAAAAGAGGATGTTTGCATCCTCCTTTTTTTGTTTTAAATGGCTTGGTTAAAGGTATCACAGCTATTGATATTGCCTGATTTCAACCCTGTCTGGAACCATTTCATACGTTGTTCACTGGTGCCGTGCGTGAAGCTATCTGAGACCACTTGCCCAGTTGCACTTTTCTGTAAATAGTCATCACCAATCTTATGTGCAGCGTCCATCGCTTCTTCTACATCACCCTGCTCTAAAAATTGGGTACGCTGTTGATTATGATGCGCCCAAATACCCGCAAAGCAGTCTGCTTGTAGTTCTTGCATGACCGAATAACGATTACCTTCAGCTTTAGACGCTTGCGCACGCGCCTGCTGAACTTGCTCAGAAATACCTAAAATCGTTTGGATATGATGTCCAACTTCATGGGCAACCACATAGGCTTGCGCAAAATCACCCGCCTGATCTTGACGACTCAATTCAGTTTGATTTTGTTCACCCGTGATGCCCATTTGCGTACGCATATCTTTAAAGAATGCAGTATCAATATAGACCTTCTGATCTGCTGGGCAATAAAACGGCCCCATTGCAGCTTGTGCTGTACCACAACCCGAGTTGACCACACCATTAAACATGACCAATTTAGGCGCTTTATACTGGGCATTTAACTGTTCTTGGAAGACTTTAGTCCATGTATCTTCCGTATCGGCCAAAACCGTTCCAACAAAATCCATCGCTTCTTGTTGTTCAGGTGTTGGATTATCCAAACCTTTGACTTCAGCCGTTTGACCCTGTGAAGTCACTTGTTTAGTCGCCTGATAAGCTTGCTGCGGATCTACACCAAAAAACTTCCACGCAACAAATGCTACAACCAAACCGAGAATACTGATACCACCCGCTTTTGCACCGCCACCACCGCGACGGTCTTCTACGTTTGAACTAACTCTTCGACCTTTCCAGCGCATAGTGATCTTCCTTATATAAAATAGTTGATATCCGTGCGTTTACAGATTAATCCTTTTGCGACTTTGGCCATACTTTTTGAACTAAAGACACGACGCACAGCACGATTAAACCTGCAATAAAACCTGTCACTAAATTGATTAAAGTCGGTGTTAATGCACCCACAATACTGCCAACTGTAGGAATATGTTCTGCATAATCCACAGAGCCTTCAATAAAATGGTGTAGCAGAGGCACACCATGGGTAATGATGCCACCACCCACTAAAAACATGGCAATCGTACCTACAATGGTTAATGTCTTCATCAACTTAGGTGCAAATGCTAACAAACCTTGTCCAACGGTCTTTTTAAATTGTGATGCTTGTTGCGTGAGATAAAGTCCTAAGTCATCAATTTTGACAATCATCGCGACAAAACCATAAACACCAACGGTCATTATAATTGCAATCACCGAAAGCACCATGACCTTAGTCCCAAATGCCGCAGTTGCAACCGTACCCAATGAAATCACCACAATTTCAGCAGATAAAATAAAATCGGTCCGGATGGCACCTTTGACTTTTTCTTTTTCAAAAGTCACCAAATCCGTTTCAATATGGGTCATCTCTTCACGAGCAACTTCTTCTGTTTTGGCTTTTTTATGATGCAAACTATGCAGGACTTTTTCCACACCCTCATAGCACAAAAACAAACCACCAATCATCAAAAGCGGTGTAATCAGCCAAGGTGCAACCACACTGATCAATAAAGCAGCCGGAACCAAAATTAATTTATTAACAAAAGATCCTTTGGCGACAGACCAAACGACAGGAAGTTCACGATCGGAACGGACACCACTGACTTGTTGTGCATTCAGTGCTAAATCATCTCCAAGGACACCCGCTGTTTTTTTGGCTGCCATCTTACTCATCACAGCAACGTCATCCAACACAGTTGCAATATCATCAAGTAAGATTAATAAGCTACTCGCCATTATTTTTATCCTTTAGGCATTTTTTAATATTCTAATTCTATTTAACGCTAAAATTGTATTTAGTTTTTTAATAATTAACAAAATATTCACCCATTTTTCAGTCAATTGTGCTGTGTCAGTAACAATCAAAAATAGAATGCCGTACAATGGGGACATTCTTTGAAAATCAGCCGTAGCTTTGACTACCACTTTGGAACAGATAATGAGTACTCAAGATAATCGTCCAGTGATTTTGACTGGCGACCGTCCGACTGGACAATTACATTTAGGTCATTTTGTAGGTTCTTTACGTTCACGTGTAGGTTTACAAGATTCGCATCATCAACATCTCCTTTTAGCTGATGCTCAAGCCTTAACTGATAATGCCGATAACTTCGAAAAAGTTCGTCGCAATATTATTGAAGTCGCAACCGATTATCTTGCTGTAGGAATTGACCCAACCAAAACCACGATTTGCGTTCAATCATGCTTACCAGCATTGAATGAATTGACCATGTTGTATTTGAACTTTGTGACGGTTTCTCGCTTAGAGCGTAATCCCACCATCAAATCTGAGATTCAAATGCGTGGATTTGAGCGTGATATTCCTGCAGGTTTCTTATGCTATCCAGTGGCTCAAGCTGCCGATATTACAGCGTTTAAAGCATCTGTCGTTCCAGTGGGCGAAGACCAAATTCCAATGATTGAACAAACCAACGAAATTGTTCGTCGTTTAAACCGTCAAATTGGTCGTGACGTACTTCCTGAATGTAAAGCTTTACTCTCTAATGTAGGCCGCTTACCAGGTTTTGATGGTAAAGCAAAAATGTCTAAATCTTTGGGCAATACCATTGTGCTTGACGCGACTGATAAAGATATCAAAAAAGCCGTAAACGCAATGTATACCGATCCAAATCATTTACGTATTGAAGATCCAGGTCAAGTGGAAGGTAACGTGGTATTTACTTACCTTGATGCATTCGACCCAGATAAAGATGCTGTTGCGGAACTGAAAGAACACTATCGTCGTGGTGGCCTAGGCGATGGTACGGTGAAAAAGCGTCTTGAAGGTGTGCTAAAAGAGCTCATCGGCCCGATCCGTGAACGCCGTTTAGAATTGCAAAAAGATCCTGACTACATCATGGATATTTTAAAAACCGGTACCGATAAATGCCGTGATATTACCCAACAAACGTTGGATGAGATTAAATCTGGACTGGGTGTATTCCACTTCTAAATTTAAAAAATTCCATAAAATTAAGCCTTTCCAATGTGAAAGGCTTTTTTATAGGCACTTTTTGTGAAAGTATTCACAAAATCTCCTTAGTTTTAACGTTAGGTAACATCACTTAACGTGAACACCAATGAAATGACTGACCGTTCACTCTATTATCTATTTATGTTTTAGGAATACCTAAATTCATAACATTTCTCCTTTACCGAACCTGTGGAAACAGATTCGTTGTTATACGCAATGAACACCCCAATCATTGCGTATTTTTTTGTCTGAAAATTGGCAACTACCAATATCCAAAAGTCCACTATAAGCGGACTTTTCAATGAATACATCATTTTAAAAATGAATATAAATTAGTAACTGATGTTACGCAGTAACATCAGAAGCGCAATTTTCTTCAAATAAAAGAACGATACGCAGTAACGTCATCCGCAACTGTTCGAGGCAGGACTACTTCTAATCAAAAAAGTTTTTGCGATACTTTGAGTAATTTGACGCTAGTAAACGAGTTTTGCGGATGACAATGGTTTTGGGTACTTTTGCCGAAACAAAAGTACCTCCAGCCGAAGGCTAATCCCTTTATTCAAACCCTAGATGCAAGACTCCGTCGAATAGACTTAAAAAAATCATTTTAAAAATGCGTAATTACTTTTACGCGCGTAACATCAGTTAGTAATGAAATAAACGGTTATCTAATGGTAGTTCAATTCCAATTGACACTCCACCATCATTACCATTTAAATCTGAGTCACTTACCCAACCGTTAATTTTTAAAGGCATATCTGGACGTAAATAATGTGTCCAAGTTAAGTCTAGAGCTTTCAATTCATCTTTTTCAGGAAATGCTGCGTTATTCAAAGCAGCACGCTCTGTTTCAGAAACTTTTGCAAACAGTACACGACCATTTAGACGGTTTAGTTGATCAATACGTATATTTCCACCCACTGAAACCATTTGAGCATCACCACCTAAGGCATGACCTAGTGGATAGCCATGTTGATAGTAGCCATCTGTATATATGTGGTGGTTATAAGAAATGCCTTTAGCATCACCATTGGTTCGAGTATCGACCCATTCAGTATAGAGTTGATAAGGCATATTTTTCACACTTGAAGAATAATCAACCCCAGCAAGATACATGCTTTTTGCAGGCAAACCACCTGCTTCATCTTCACCAATATATTGGCCATACAGACTGGCTGGAACTTGCAATAATGGTTGTAAATTCAAACGCGCATCAAAACCAGCCAATTGATTTGAGGGATTTCCTTCACCCGCGCAACCCGTATCTGTACATTCATTATCTTTGCCAATGAATGCATTCCAATACGCCTTAGCACTTCCTGGTTGCCCTTCCCCATCAATTTGGAAAGTACGTGAAGCCCCTAACTCAAGATATGGTAATGGCTGTGCTGTAAGTCTAAAACCAATTAAATTCGTATCTGGAACCGCAGCATAGTCATCTAATCGACCAGCAAAAGCTTGATACTGCCAAGGGCCGATCCAAGATAACCACGGTGTTTCAAAAGCATTCTGTTCTGCACGCTGTGCAGTAAAACCATACACAGGGCGACTCGCATCACCACGGATTAAACTACCGTCATGACCAGGCCCCCAATAAGTCGGAATCTGACCTGCAATTAACCATTGGGTCCAAAGCTTCCCGGCAATGTATGTGCCTTCTACATTTACATCTTGATCATTATTAATTTGTTGTTTATCTTCAGCATTTACACGTAAACGACCATCCCAATTTTCACCACCAACGTTCAGTTCAAGTGCACCTTGATACTGCGCTTTTTGATGATCACCAAAATTTTGCGGTAAATTATTTTTATCTGACTCAGCAAATAATTCGGCTTTTAATAGTGTATTTTCAGCAGTCAATTTATTTTGAATGTTTTGTAATACTTTTTGCTGTACAGATGTCGTCGCTTTTGCAGCAGATAAAGCGCGCTGTATTTCATCACCACTCATCGGCCATGTTGAGGTGCTAATTTGAATGACGCCTTGCTGATTTAACCAATTTAAATCTGCGCGTAATTCTTCATTATTTAATACAATCCCCTGAGCAAAAACAGGAACTGATAATCCAAACAGTACAGCAGCATAGAGTGACTTTCTTAAATACATGCTCTTTTTCTCAAGTTTAATTCACAGCCCACCTTAGATTTTTCAACTCATTTATTCAAGGGCGAAACTGTATCTACCCTAATTTTTTATCATTTCGATTAAAATGCTCAATAAAAGCACAAAATAAAAAACCCGCATTAAGCGGGTTTTTCATTTCAAAACTTAATTAGTTTTTATGACGCATATGTGGGAACAAGATCACTTCACGAATACTTGCAGCATTGGCAAATAACATCACCAAACGGTCAATACCAATACCCTCACCCGCTGTAGGCGGTAAGCCGTATTCAAGCGCTTCAATGAAGTCTGCATCGTAATGCATTGCTTCATCATCGCCTGCATCTTTTTCGGCAACTTGAGCTTGGAAACGTTCAGCTTGATCAATTGGGTCATTTAACTCTGAGAAACCATTTGCCAACTCACGACCACCGATGAAGAATTCAAAACGATCGGTAATATGTGGATTATCATCATTACGACGTGCTAATGGTGAAGTTTCCGCAGGGTATTCTGTGATGAATGTCGGTTGACGAAGTTCAGTTTCAACAGTTTCTTCAAATACGATGGTTTGAAGTTTACCTAAACCAAAACCAGGTTTTACTTGCTCTTTCAGTTCATTTTTAACGAAGTTAGCAAGGAACTCACGGTCAGCCACATTTTCAGCAGTGAACGTTGGGTTGTGTTCAAGAATCGCATCAAACATCGAAATCTTCTTGAATGGACCTTTGAAGCTATACACTTCTTCACCATAAGGCACATCCGTCGAACCCAAGATGTCGATCGCCAATTTTTCAAGCATATTTTCAGTCAAAGCCATCAGGTCTTTGTAGTCTGCATACGCTTGATAGAATTCGATCATGGTAAATTCTGGGTTATGACGTGTTGATACACCTTCGTTACGGAAGTTACGGTTAATTTCGAACACACGCTCAAAACCACCGACAACCAAACGTTTTAAGTAAAGTTCAGGCGCAATACGTAAGAATAAAGGCATATCCAATGCATTGTGATGAGTTTCGAATGGACGCGCAGATGCACCACCCGGAATCACATGCATCATTGGTGTTTCAACTTCCATGAAACGCTCATTGCTCAAATATGAACGAATACCTGACACCACTTTTGCACGAATTTCAAAAGTTTTACGTGTTTCTTCGTTCATGATGAGGTCTAAATAACGCTTACGGTATTTAACTTCAGTATCAGTCAAACCATGGAATTTGTCTGGAAGAGGACGAAGTGATTTGGTTAAAAGCTCAAAATGTTCAATATGAACATACAGGTCACCTTTACCAGAACGACCAATATAACCTTCGATAGCAATAATATCGCCCAAATCGAGTGCTTTAATGGTCGCAAGAACGTCAGCATCCAACTCTTTACGTGGTACATAAAGCTGGATACGACCAGTCATATCTTGGATTACGATGAATGAACCGCGGTTCAACATCACACGACCAGCAACTTTTACATAAACCTTTTCGCCTGCTTCAATTTCTTCTTTTGATTTTTCAGCGAATTGGTCTTGTAAATCTTGTGCATAGTGTTCACGCTTAAATGTGTTAGGCCACGGGCTAACACCTGTTTCCTTGGCGTGCTCTTTGATGTGCTCTAACTTGGCATGACGCTGTGCAATTAAATCGTTTTCGGAAATGGCTTGTTCAGAAGTCGATTGAGCGTTATGTTGCGTCATCTCTGTCTCAAATAGTTAAAAAACGGAAGTTGCATAGCATAGCAGATTTCCTTTGAATTGAGCAGTAAGCAATGTGCGCATTTTTTCAATAAGTTGAAATTTATCAAAGTAAGTTGTTTTGACAGCTATACCTTCAGGTTTGCTTAATCCATACCTTTCAGATATGCACGAGATAAAAGTTAAATATTTAAACTTAGCAAGCCAATATTTAGCGATATTACAATGACAACTACGTACTTTAAAATATTTATAACTATCAATATATTGAAATATATTTCAATAGCTTAATTCAACCTTTTAATCTATTTTCTTTAAGACTAAAGTCTTTTAAATGCCTACAAATTAGACCAAAAGCTAAATTCTCTTTTTGACGATTCTCTCTACAATGAAGTCATAAAATTGTTGAAAAATAAAATATTCAACACATCCAAAATGTCTGAAAACAGTGTGTAGAAAAACAATGACTTCCTGCTTATCGAAAATTCTGTTTTTACATGGATTGGATTCTTCCCGTGAATCCACTAAATTCCATGCCATCGATGCAAAACAAAAATTCTGCATTGAAGTGGACTATCGCAACTTAAATTTTCAAACTGTTGCGGACTTTTATCATGAAAGTATTGAAACCATTAAGCCTGATATCATCGTCGGTCATAGTCTCGGGGCATACTGGGCTTTGAAAATGTCGCTGTTTCATCGCATTCCTTGTGTGATTGCTAACCCGAGTCTGCATCCAGACTTTCGTGACGACTACCCTGCAATCAATGAAATGGATTTGGATCACGATATTCCACAAATTGCCTATATCGAACGTGGTGATGAAATCTTGGATATGTATGAGGCAGAAAAACAACTCGAAGACTATATGCAGCTTCAAGTCATGGATGGCGGACATCATCGCCTACAATGCCCTGAAAATATTAATGATTTAATCCAACATCTCGAATTAAATTACTTAAAAAAATAAATCATAATATTAGGGTCTGTTGACATTTGTTGATTAAAAAAATAGCGAGATAGTAAAATTAAATCGCCAAACCCAATTTTACACTCGCTATGCCTCGAACAATGCTAAATGATCAACACTGGTCCAAGTTACTTGCTATTTTCCGTCACTTTAATA